>NZ_JARPLU010000240.1:0-5402 GCF_032349615.1 Limnospira sp. PMC 1279.21
TAACTCTTGCTCTGAACGTAGCCAGTTAAGGCTTAAGCTGGTCAGCTACCTGAAATCGGGGGGCACGAAGCCCCCGTGCTTCAGCCGGGGGTGCTGACAGTCTAGTCGAGGCTGGTAGCCCTATCTGTGGAATATTTGATTCAACAACCCATTTCGGGGATCATTTAGAGCCATGAGTAGGACATGGAGGTGCAGAGATGGACCTATCTAACCAACCGACCGCCTGTTGTAATCTGGGGATAGCCTCAGATGGTTCATCCTTGAGCAAAAAAATCAAAGCCGCGGCCACCTGTTCCCGGGCGCGAGCATTACGATTAGATTTGAGACGATGCCAGTCCCGTTCAGAAATAGCCAGATGTTCAGCTAGTTTCTGGGCTAGTTGCAAAGTCTCGGCATTATCAATTTTGGTTGAACTAGAATGAGTCATGGTGATTCTATATTTGAAGTTGGGAGCATTTTCTAATCATTATGCCAAGAAATACCTCATCCCAACCTAACCCCAATGATTCTCAACTGAATCGGGACCAAGAGGAAATCGAAGAAGCCCTCGAATCTGCCTCGACAGCGATCGCCACCATACAAGAGAGGATAGCTCAAATTCAGCGCGATCGCCAACGTCAAGCCGAGCTGAAAAACCGTATTGACCAAGTGATCCCCCAACTCCAGCAGGTCAAATCCCAACAACTCAAGCAAGAATTAAAACAGCTTACCCAGGAACTAGAAGCCGTAGAACTCAACTTAGAAAGCAGCCTGTTTACCTGGGGTAGCCTCAAAGAACCCTTTTGGCAAGCAGTCCGTTTTGGGGGACTAGGGGTAGTAATTGGTTGGCTGCTGAAATCCTGTTCTGGTTAGACATTCAGCATTGATGAACCATAAGATTTTTGAGATCCCCAGGTGCTACAGCCCCATGTTCAGTAATAATTGCCGTAATTAACTCAGCCGGAGTCACATCAAAAGCCGGATTATAAAACTCCACACCTGGGGGACAAATAGCAGTCGAGCCAATTTGATAAACTTCTTTCGGGTCTCTTTCCTCAATAGGGATACCTTCCCCGCTCTGTAATCGAAAGTCTACCGTAGACAGGGGAGCAGCTACAAAAAAGGGGATATTGTGGGCGCGAGCCACCAAAGCCACATTATAAGTGCCAATTTTATTAGCGGTATCTCCATTAGCCGCAATGCGATCGGCACCAACGATCGCCGCATGAATTAACCCCAACTTCATACAGTGAGCCGCCATATTATCCGCAATCAAAGTCACCGGGATCTGATCCTGTACACATTCCCAAGTAGTTAATTTTGCTCCCTGTAGACGGGGGCGAGTTTCATCAGCATAGACCCGCCCCAAGCGTTGCGCCGCCTTACAGGATCGAATGACCCCCAAAGCCGTACCATAACCCGCCGTAGCCAAAGATCCCGTGTTACAGTGAGTCAAAATATTAAGCTGTTCGGGAGTTTTGGGTAAAACCGCCAGTCCGTGATCTCCGATCGCCTGACAAGTATTCAAGTCCTCAGCTTGAATTTGTTGAGCCGCAGCCAATAGCACCTGGGGAATTTCCGACACAGAAACCGAAGTTTCCCTAGCGATTTTCAGCATTCTTTCAATAGCCCAAAACAAATTTACCGCCGTGGGGCGAGTATTCCCCAAAATCTCAGCCACCCCTTTAAGTTCCGCCAAAAACCCATCGCGATCGCTTTTTTGAATATCCCGCGCCCCCAAATACATACCATAAGCGGCCGCAATACCAATAGCCGGAGCCCCTCGGACAATCATAGTAGCGATCGCCCTAGCCATATCTTCATAGCGCTTAATTTCCACGAGCGCATACTCATGACTGAGGCGAGTTTGGTCAATGAGCAAAACTCGATCCTCGTGCCAAATAACCGGATAAACCTTAGTTTCCATAGAGATTGTTAATTTATCATAGCCAACACCAGCGATCATCTGTTGTACACCTTCCATCAAGCCGCCATTGTACCCATTCAGGGATTTAGGGACTACAATTTGATGATTCTGTTTTAAATGATCTTTGTTGAATCAGTCGGAGTTTCATGCTGGATATCAATTTACCCGGTCCCACAAAATCCCCAAACCATAGTACATCGAATCTCAGCCATCCCCGTGATGGTCACATCAATAGAACCCCCGCCGATCAATTCCTCAACCGACATATCGGCCCCAATGACGCTGAAATTCAACAAATGCTGTCAGCGATCGGATACAACAGTATAGAAAGCCTGATTGATAATACCATTCCCCAAGGCATTCGTTTAAACCGCCCCCTGAACCTACCCGCCCCCCTTACCGAACATCAGGCTTTAGTCAAACTCCGCGAAATTGCCAGTAAAAATCAAATTTACCGTTCCTTTATCGGTATGGGTTACTCCGACTGTATCACCCCCCCCGTTATCCAACGGAACATCCTAGAAAATCCGGGATGGTACACCGCATATACTCCCTACCAAGCCGAAATCGCCCAGGGACGCTTGGAAGCCCTACTAAACTTTCAAACACTCGTTATCGACCTAACCGGGCTAGAAATCGCTAACGCCTCCCTTCTTGATGAAGGGACCGCCGCCGCCGAAGCCATGACCATGAGTTATGGAATTAGCAAAGCCAAAGCCCATCACTTTTTTGTCTCCCAAGACTGTCACCCTCAAACCATAGAGGTCCTACAAACTAGGGCTAAACCCCTAGGTATTGAAATCATTATTGGAGATTTCCGCACCTTCGACTTTAGCGATCCAATTTTTGGGGCTTTATTGCAATACCCCGCCACTAATGGCGCAATTTACGACTATCGGGAATTTATCCAAACCGCCCATAACCATAAAGCCATTATTACCATCGCCGCAGATATCCTCAGCCTTACCCTACTGACACCCCCAGGAGAATTAGGCGCTGATATCGCCGTAGGAAGCACCCAGCGCCTCGGTGTTCCCCTAGGTTATGGGGGACCCCACGCGGCTTATTTTGCCACCAGGGAAGCCTTTAAACGCTCCTGTCCTGGTCGTATGGTGGGGGTTTCCATTGATAGCCAGGGTCAACCCGCCCTCCGACTCGCCCTCCAAACCAGAGAACAACATATTCGCCGCGATAAGGCTACCAGTAATATCTGTACCGCCCAGGTTCTGTTAGCTGTCATTGCTAGTATGTATGGGGTGTATCATGGACCACAGGGCTTAAAACAGATTGCTGAGAATATCCACGAGTTAACTATGATGTTGGCCACGGGTTTGCAAAAGTTGGGATATGCGATCGCCAATGATCACTTTTTTGATACCCTACAAGTTGAATTGGGTCATATATCCTCATCAGAAATTATCACCCTCGCCCAACTCCGCCAGATTAACCTACGACCAATAGCCGATAACTCTATTGGTATCAGCCTAGATGAAACTACCACCACCGCAGATATTATTAATCTGCTGGAAATTTTTGCCCTGGGTAAACCCCTCAACTTTGGCTTAGAAGAACTTGCCATCAAATCCGCCATTCCCCCCCATTTAACTCGCACTTCTGCTTACCTCACTCACCCCGTTTTTAATAGCCATCACTCAGAAACCGAATTATTGCGGTATTTACACCGCTTAGAAAGTCGGGATTTATCCCTGACTACCTCTATGATTCCTCTGGGTTCCTGTACCATGAAACTTAACGCTACCGCCGAGATGATTCCTGTCACTTGGCCGGAGTTTGGTAAGTTGCACCCCTTCGCACCCAAATCTCAAACTCAAGGTTATCAGGTATTGTTTCAACAACTTGAGGAATGGTTGGCAGAAATTACCGGATTTGCTGGAATTTCTCTACAGCCTAATGCAGGTTCTCAAGGGGAATATGCTGGTTTATTAGCAATTCGTGGTTATCATCAAAGCCGAGGAGAAAATCAACGCCATATTTGTCTAATTCCTGAATCTGCACACGGTACTAATCCCGCTAGTGCCGTTATGTGTGGCATGAAAGTTGTACCTGTTAAATGTGACAGCCAGGGTAATATTGATATTGATGATTTGCAGCAAAAAGCTGAACAGCATCAAGACCAACTCGCTGCTTTGATGGTAACTTATCCCTCGACTCATGGCGTGTTTGAAGACGGTATTCGCCATATTTGTGACATCATCCACCGCTGCGGGGGTCAGGTCTATATGGATGGTGCTAATATGAATGCACAGGTAGGGTTATGTCGTCCCGGAGATTTTGGCGCTGATGTCTGTCACCTGAATTTGCACAAAACTTTCTGTATACCCCACGGCGGCGGGGGTCCGGGAATGGGTCCCATTGGGGTGATGCCACACCTATTACCGTTTTTACCCGGTCATTGTGTCGTGGATATGGGGGAAACT
Source organism: Limnospira sp. PMC 1279.21 (assembly GCF_032349615.1). NCBI lineage: Bacteria > Bacillati > Cyanobacteriota > Cyanophyceae > Oscillatoriales > Sirenicapillariaceae > Limnospira > Limnospira sp. PMC 1279.21. The sequence goes on from NZ_JARPLU010000240.1 coordinate 4,345, forward strand.
TACTCAGGCGGCGCGGTTTCGGCTGCGCCTTGGGGTAGCGCTAGTATTCTGGTCATCTCCTGGATGTATATTGCTATGATGGGGGCTTCTGGCTTGAAAAAAGCTACAGAGGTCGCCATTCTCAATGCTAATTATATGGCGCGTCGTCTACAGGGGGTTTATCCGATTCTCTACAAGGGTAACAATGGTACAGTTGCCCATGAGTGTATTTTGGATCTGCGATCGCTCAAAAAGTCTGCTAATATTGATGTGGATGATATCGCTAAACGACTCATGGATTACGGTTTCCACGCCCCTACTATTTCTTGGCCAGTGGCGGGGACTATGATGGTGGAACCTACAGAAAGTGAGTCTCTCGATGAGTTGGATCGTTTCTGTGCCTCTATGATTGCTATTCGTCAGGAAATTGCTGCCATTGAGTCCGGGGAGTTTGACCGGGAAAATAACCCCCTTAAACAAGCCCCCCACACCGCAGAATCTCTGATTGTGGGTGAGTGGAATCGTCCCTACTCCCGGGAAGTAGCCGCTTATCCCGCCGCTTGGACTCGCGACTATAAATATTGGCCGCCTGTGGGTCGCATTGATAATGCCTTTGGCGATCGCAATTTTGTCTGTTCCTGTGCGCCTGTGACCGCTTATCAGGATTAAGCCATAACCCTCTCTCTCCCATTCAGTCATGGGGCTTATCTACCTGATACAGCCCCGGCTTCTGTGTTATTAAATTAAAAGCGATCGAAATTTTACCCTCCATCTTAACTGATCCTTTACAATGGTTTGTTAATTCTTTACATAATTTTCTTGATTTTCCCAGCTATTCACCCTTATGATGTGGTTAACTGCCTCAGCCAAGGGATTCGGTTTTAGCACCGCACTGGCTACTGGGTTGTTTTTATCGTTTCACCTCCAGCGTCAAATCCCCATAATATTTTGATTGACTTTTCACTAAACCAGCCATTTTCCTACTATATCCTTCTTTTTAGCAAAATCAAAATTGGCAGTAGTTCAGTCAGCACCCCCGGCTGAAGCACGGGGGCTTCGTGCCCCCCTTTCAGGTAGCT
>NZ_JARPLU010000241.1:0-5182 GCF_032349615.1 Limnospira sp. PMC 1279.21
GTCATCTCGTCCTCTCCATTATACGTCCTAAGTGTTCTGTCTTGTGCTATAAATAATCAAAAATTACCCGCCCCTCTCAACTGACCGCCCCCCAATATTGCCTTTGAGGGGGGGTACAGATTAAGCTAGAGCAGGTTAGCTAGGTTGGCTGAAAGGAATATCAAAGATATTAGCTGGCAGACGCGAGATTTTCAGCTACAAAGTCCCAGTTAACCAGATTTTCGATAAAGTTATCGATGAAACCTGGCCGCGCATTTTGGAAGTCCAGATAGTAGGCGTGTTCCCAAACATCGAGAGTTAGCAGGGGAGTTTTACCCTCAACCATGGGGTTAACAGCATTAGCAGTCTTGGTAACTTTCAGTGTGCCATTATCCAGGACTAGCCAAGCCCAACCACTACCGAACTGGGTAGCCGCTGCGTTCTTAAATTCTTGAATGAATGCGTCAAAGCTACCGAAATCTGCTTGAATCTTGTCAGCCAAAGCTCCTGTAGGTTGACCACCACCATTGGGCTTGAGGCACTTCCAGAAGAAACTGTGATTCCAGACTTGGGCAGCGTTATTAAATATACCAGACTTAGAAGGATCATTGTAAGTGGCTTTGATGATCTCTTCCAGGGACATATTAGCCATGTCTGTACCTTCAATAGCAGCATTAAGGTTTTTGACATAAGCTGCATGGTGCTTACCATGATGGTAGGATAGAGTATTAGCGGACATTTTGCTAGACTCTAGTGCATCCTGATCAAAAGGTAAACTGGGAAGTTCAAAAGCCATTGTGTTTTCTCCTCTCTCAAATATCTAGGCTTCTCGATTTGTCTTGAACGGGACAAATTTATGAGCGAGCCTACATAAAACTTTACAATATCCTGATCATATACCATCAACGGTCACTAAAACAAATCTAGTCGGGCTAACTTTGGTTTGTGAAGGTCTGCCCCCTCGGCTTATCTCCTACCCGGTGGCAGGTAAACCCCAGTATCTTGGTGCAATTAGTTTTGAGAATACCGCGCTTTAATGCCCATTTAGGGGATGGTTCTGCATTCAGGGATGATTCCCATCGGCTAACTTACTAAACCCGCCGGGCGGCTTGTCAAAGTCAATTATTTTGGGCCTGCAATTGTGGAACCAGAGGTTCAGCGGGATTAATCCTTACACCGGGACAGGGAGCGATCGCATCGGAGCCATATTGCATCCCCAACCCGGAGCGCGCGCCATGATTTTGTGGGGCAGGCAGTGGCCAAAGTAGCCAACGACTCTGAGGGGAAAGGCTCATGATACTGTCAGAATTTTGAGTAATCCAAATCAGTGGAACATCAGGGCGGTCAATGGTGCTATTAGATTGACCCGCAATAACCCCAGCCAAAACGGAGAGAACGCCCCAATTGCCTTCCACCAGTCCGTCGGAGGCAGTCCATAGCCGTACATTAAGTTGAGCGCGACGAGCGTAGAAATAAAGAGAAGCAGCCACAGAAACGGCGGTTTCAAAATCGGTATGGTCCCAAGAAAATGCACTATCAAGACAAATAACTACTTCCTGACCCCCAATAGCGACCTCCAATTCTCGGACTCGTAGATCCCCATAGCGAGCACTAGAACGCCAATGAATCAGTCTAGTAGGGTCGCCGATACGATAAGGGCGTAAAGTGCGAGTAATGCCTTCTGTGGCTTGATCAAGGCGAAAGCAAGAGTAAATCTCTGGACCTTGGTCTACTTCAATGCTATCAACAATAGGACAAGCAGTTAAAGGCAATACGGTGGGATAAACAATAGCTGTAGCAGGAACTTGGCGATCGCGACTACACCAAAATAACCCCAGGGGAGAAGCCGATCGCAGTCTCACCCCAGACCAATGGTAAATCCCCCGGCGTTTAGTAATACGGGAATATTTCCAGTGATAAACTTGTCCGGGTCCAATGACATCAATAGACTCCGAAGCATCTCCCAACTCTGTGGGGAGGCGATCGTAAATTTGAAATAGGGGACAAGATTTTTTCGACTGGTTTTCGATTTCCAGTTCAAAAGTGAGGCGCGAGCCCACACTGACCGGAGTAATAGGGTAGCGGCGAACCTGAAGGGGACGAAGACTCCGCCCTGGCAGAATTGCCGCGGCCAATAACAAAGCCAACCCCATACCACTAATCACATACAGCCACCCTGCCATAGTATTAGTAGCAGCCCCAAAGAAAAAAACCGTCAGAAACCCTAACAGCCAACCAGCATAAGCCGGAGTTACCCAGTTACGTTCTAACCAATTAGTAATTTTGCGTTTTGACCCCATAACATAATATCGCGCCGCTCACACCAGGATAACCAAAGTTCAACAAAAACTCCAGAAGTTTCCGGTTTCATCAGAAAAACTGGAAACAGTCTATAATTTTGGCGATCGCCCAACTGGCAAAAAAACCAAGAAGCCTCGCGCCTACTGGTTAGCTGAATGTCAATTTTGAGCAATTGGGCTAACATGAGATCCTCAATGCTATATTCTATGATTTGAGCTAACAGGAGAAAAACTGGTCTAAGCTAATTATCAAGTTGAAAACCCTGTAGCTTTGTTTTCTGGAAGGAGTGGAATCAGCGTGTCATTAACAAACGTAACAGTCCGAGGTAGACAAAGGCTTGAGTCGCCACCGTCAGGCTTATTTGACTTCATCCAGTCAGTAAGCAAAGTTACCGCCGGAACCATATTGGGTACAACCATGTTAGCCAGTTCCGTGGTGGCAGGAGGGCTGGTGGGTCTAGCCGTTAGTTTCCGTAACTTACCAGACGTAAGGGTATTACAAAACTATATTCCCACCGAAACCACCCACATCTACGATATTCAGGGTAGACACTTAGCCAGCCTTCACGACGAAGCCAACCGAGAAGTAGTTTCTCTTGATGAAATATCCCCCCATGCAAAACGGGCGGTATTAGCTATTGAAGATAGCCATTTTTATGATCATCGGGGTATATATCCCACCGGGATAGTACGAGCTATGCTTGCTAACCTGGAAAGGGGGAAAACCGTAGAGGGTGGTTCGACCATAACCATGCAGTTGGTGAAAAACCTGTTTTTATCCCCCAGCAGAACCATTAGCAGAAAAGCGGCTGAGGCGGTCATGGCAATTCGCCTCGAACAAATTTTAGACAAAGACGAAATTCTAGAATTATACCTAAATCAGGTTTACTGGGGTCATAACCTTTATGGGATTGAAACCGCCGCCCAAAGCTATTTTAACAAACCAGCATCGGAGCTGAGATTATCTGAAGCGGCGATGATTGCGGGTTTAATTTCCGCCCCAGAAGACTATAGCCCCTTTGTTAATTATCCACTAGCTAAACAACGACAGGCTCAAGTGCTTAACCGCATGGTAGATCTAAATTGGATTACTCCAGAAGAGGCGGCGGAAGCTAGAAAAGAACCCCTATTAGTGGGTAGGATCACCTCATTTAGAACCAGTGAATTGCCATACGTGACGGAAGCGGTGGTTCAGGAGTTAACTAGGGAGTTTGGTCGTGATGCCGTCCTGAAAGGGGGAATGCGGGTTCAAACGACCATTGATTTGAACTTCCAGCGCATGGCAGAAAGAACGGTGAGGGAATGGCACGATCGCCTTTATTATCGAGGAGTATATCGCGATCGCAATAACGGTCAAATCGCATTAGCCGCCGTAGACCCCACTACCCATTTTGTCAAAGCCATGGTGGGAGGGTCTGATTATAATAAAAGCCAGTTCAACCGAGCTATTCAGGCTCAACGGCAACCTGGATCCGCCTTTAAGCCATTTGTTTACTATGCCGCCTTCGCTACCGGTAGATACGCTCCTAGTACCATTGTTCAAGATACCCCTGTTAGCTATCGCGACGGGTCTGGGTATTATTCACCCCGCAACTATGGCGGTGGCTTCTCCGGCGCTGTTACCATTAGATCAGCTTTAGAGACCTCCCTGAATATTCCGGCCGTCAAGCTGGGTCAATCTGTAGGACTCAATCAGGTAATCGAGGTTTGTCGCCTCCTGGGAATTACTAGCCCTATGGAGCCCGTCATTTCCTTACCACTAGGATCTGTGGATCTCACCCCTATGGAAATGGCTGCATCTTTTGCTACTTTTGCTAATGACGGTTGGCATTCTGACCCCACTTTTATTGTACAAGTCACTGATAGCCAGGGAAATGTCTTGCTTGACAATACCCCATCACCTCGCTTAGTTCTGAATCAGTGGGCTGTTGCCTCCCTAAATGATGTGTTGCAAGGGGTAATTACCAGTGGTACTGCCACCAGCGCCCGACTAGGACGACCAGCAGCCGGGAAAACTGGGACTACATCCTCCGAACGCGATGTCTGGTTTGTGGGTTATACTCCCCATTTATCGACAGCGGTTTGGGTTGGTAATGATGACTTCACTCGACTGGCTAGGGGAGTCACAGGAGGAACTGTCGCTGCTCCGGTATGGCGGGACTTTATGAGTCGTGCCTCTGTAGGGAAACCTCAAACTGGTTTTACTCCCGCTTCCAATTTTCCCCGACCTTAACCGGATGGGCAACAGGTGAGATTGAGATCGTACAATAGAATAAAGTCCCTAAATCATACTCAGTCTTGAGTTGAGCCTCCGGGATCAACCCCGGAGGTATTGGGTTTTCTGAATTAGGATGTTTGCGCCATGAATCTAAATACTTCTTCGACCTCTAGTGTACCAAGCAAAGTAGAGGTTTCTATCCATATTGATTCGGAATTATTGGATCAGGTCAAGCACTTGACTAATGATCCCAGTAAAGTCATTGAAACCGCTCTCCGACAATGGTTGCGGGGAGAACGCCCAGAAGATGATTTGGCTTTGAGTCTACAACGTAACCCTCCCGTGCCACCCCGGGGCGAGTGGAATGATTGAACAAAAACAGCGACGCACTCGGTCTACCTCACCGCCGGCAGGTCCGCAGGCAGGTGGGGAGAGCCTCATCAAAAATCTAGCATAGCCGGCGTGTTTGACCATCAAGCCACCTTGATGGTCATTGAGTTGGGGGCGGAAAGCCTTGTAAACCACGGTGCGATCGCCAGACTGATCCGGGTTCAATGTGTCAGTTGACATTGTACCCTAAAACGGGTACAATGGATGGGCAAGGTGGTGTTTAAGCCTTGACCGAAGCGGGTCAGCACCCCCGGCTGAAGCACGGGGGCTTCGTGCCCCCCTTTCAGGTAGCTGT
>NZ_JARPLU010000242.1:0-5110 GCF_032349615.1 Limnospira sp. PMC 1279.21
TGCCATGGATTCCGTTCTCAAAGCTGCGTCCTAACCACCTTGACTAATACTATATCTGGATGTGACGCACCCTACGAGCCGTGTGAGGTGAAAGTCTCAAGCACGGTTTTGCATGGGAGGGGGAGATGGTGACATCTCTCTCGACCCCTACTATGGGTGTGCTGGAAGCGTGGCGTGTATTTTGCCAAGGTTGAAGCAGCAGGCACCAGTCAAGAGTGCCCTCAATGCTCAACAGCGGTCAAGAAAGACCTCAGTATCCGGGTTCATAAATGTCCTGAGTGCGGCTACATCACCAATCGCGACGTGGCCGCCGCCCAAGTCATTCGGAACCGAGGGATTGCAGCGGCAGGGCTTACCGTCAAGAAGCTCGGTGAGGGTAAAGTCGTTGGACTCCCGTAGAACTGCGAATCCCCGCGCCTTTAGGCCGGGGAGTGTCAATCTTTTATCCAAGGGTGGGTTGATTAATCCCAACTAACTAAGGGCCTGATTCCTCAAACCAAGCCCTCGCGCCGCCTAACTCCCCGGTGACAGGCGCGACAGGCGAAACCCGCCACTAACCCTAATGGGAGTGTCAACTATATTATGTGGCTTCACCTACCTACTTTAAGGAGAGGTCGAAGCCCGTTCTGTCAATTCCGCACCAGTTTGACCATTACTGGTCGGAACGCTACCATTGCGGGGTTGGATGACTCCATAACCACCATGATGCGATCGCTGATAGATTACATTAATCTCATCAGTTTCAGCATTACGGAACATATAAAAATCATGATCAATAAGCTGCAACTGTTCTAATGCTTCTTGAATGCTCATGGGAGGCATGGCAAAATATTTCGTCCGCACCACTTCTTCTGGAAGTTTCACAGTGCGATCGCCAATTAAATCATCAACAATGGGCTTCTGTGCAACCACTTCACCAGTCTTAGGAAGCTGATATTGTTTCGCCATGCGTTTTTCTTTGTACTTACGCAATTGACGAGCAATTTTATCTGCTACTAGGTCAATACTGGCATAGAGATTTTCACTGCTTTCTTGAGCACGAATAACTGTGCCATTGGCATAAATCGTGACTTCAGCAGTTTGTCTTGGATTTATCCGAGGGTTCCGAGCCACAGATAAATGGACATCCACTTCGTTTGTCAATTGCTGAAAGTGACTAACAGCTTTGGCAATTTTCTGTTGTACATACTCGTGAATAGCATCGGTAATTTCAAGATTTTTACCCTGGATAACAAGCTTCATACAGCTCCCTCCCGATCATAGTGTGGGCTTAACTTCACCTTAACATTTTGCATTTCAGAAATGTAATTTCTTTAAAATCCTTTGCATCTCTTGACAATTCTTGATGGGTCAATTCACAGATCATCCTATTCAATCATCCATGATTGTCCAGAATATAACTGGCCGACCTATCACCTGGTTTTTCAGTCGTTCCACAGCGGTAGACTCCGGTTAAGAATTACTTTGATGATGCCCTTTGGTTCCCCCAAAATAAGGAAATTGTCGCAACTTAGTAGTGTCGAGAGAGAAGTCACCTTCTCCCCCTCCCATACAAAACCGTACGTGATAGTTTCCCATCATACGGCTCCTAGTCTGATTGCTCCATTGTTAGGGATACAGCGTTGGCATTGTCAAGTGCCGTCTTATCATCGTGACAGTAAAATCCTTTGCATCTCTTGACAATTCTTGATGGGTCAATTCACAGATCATCCTATTCAATCATCCATGATTGTCCAGAATATAACTGGCCGACCTATCACCTGGTTTTTCAGTCGTTCCACAGCGGTAGACTCCGGTTAAGAATTACTTTGATGATGCCCTTTGGTTCCCCCAAAATAAGGAAATTGTCGCAACTTAGTAGTGTCGAGAGAGAAGTCACCTTCTCCCCCTCCCATACAAAACCGTACGTGATAGTTTCCCATCATACGGCTCCTAGTCTGATTGCTCCATTGTTAGGGATACAGCGTTGGCATTGTCAAGTGCCGTCTTATCATCGTGACAGTGGCGGTGTAGTAGTTGAAGATTTTTGTATTCGTCCTTTCCGCCGAGACTTCGAGGTACAATGTGGTCTATTTCAACTATGTCTGATGGGGTAAAGTATTGCCCACACCAGGTACACTTGCCTTTTTGCTTCTTGAGTAGTTTTGCTACCCTTGTTGGCGTGTCGATTGCTTGTCCTTTTCTGGTTGCCCAATAAGTCCAATTTCCGTCGTATGGTGTTGCTTCAGGGCGTATTGTGGTATGTCTGGCAATCGGAGTGTAGCTATGTTTCCATAGTGTGTGTCCATCCTTGGTCTGGAATAACCAAGATTCATGCCTTTCTACCTCATTGCTAAGTTTAACTGTTCCATGTCTGAAATAGTTTCCTAGCTTCTCGTAAACTTGCCTTTCCGCATCTTGATACTGTCCATGCCCGTAACATCTGCCAGATTATATTGTCTAGCTTACCGAAGGTCTCTGATGAGACGACTCCTGAATAATAGTTTGACCATCCCCGAATAATCGGGTTTAGTTTGTTTATCAGGGCTGATTGAGGTGCTGTTTTATGTTGTTTGATTACACCTTTAATCACTTCTGTATGGGCTTTAACTGCTTTATTGCTGGGTTTAATGTGGGTTTTGAATCCCAACATTTTGTGAGGGGTTTTATTAAGTAGAAAACTACCTTTCCTTCGTTCCCCTAATTTCCCAGACTTGTATTTTCCTACCGGGTATTGCCTGATATTGAATCCGAGAAAATCAAACCCGGGTTCTTCTGTTTTGCCATTATACTCAATAGGTTTGAGTGTGTGACAAATTCGAGTCTTTTCAGGTTTAATCTCTAGTCCTACAGGTTTGAGCCATTCAGAAATAGCAGTCTTGCACTGTTCAATAATTTCGAGTGATGGTGATATTACTACGAAATCATCGGCGTATCTTATTGTAGTGGCTTGAGCCCTATTATTTTTCTTAGGATACATTGTTTCAATTAACCTAGCTATTCCATCCAGTGCGATGTTGGCTAGGAGTGGACTTATTACCCCTCCTTGGGGTGTCCCTGTTTCTGTATCATCGAAAACGCCGTTATCTAGCACTCCTGCTTTAAGCCATTGTTTCAGGTCTTTCTTTAGGTTGCTTGGACAATGAATTGTGTTCAGTAGATAATCATGGTTCACGGTAAGAGCATTTGGCTATATCTGCATCCAGTATGTAATAACCTCCTTTGTTTATACTTTGAAAGATTCTGGATATTGCATCATGGGCTGACCGTCCGGGTCGGAACCCATAGCTGTTGCTTTCAAACCTCGATTCCCATTCAGGTTCGAGTGCCGACTTTACCAAGGCTTGCCTTGCTCTATCTTGGATAGTGGGTATTCCCAGAGGACGTTTTTCATCCCTTCCGGGTTTTTGAATCCACACCCTACGCAGTGGTTTTGCTTTGAGATTTCCTTTGATACTCTTAGCTAGTTCCAGTCTTTGTCTTGGGGAGATTGCTCTCATTCCATCGACACCTGCTGTCTTTTTGCCTTGATTATCTTGAGTCACTCGCCGCACTGCTAAGAGTCGGGCATAATATGATTTCACCAGTAGACGTTGCCACCTTCTTGCTTTTGCGTCCTGTCCCGATTTAGCTGCTTGAAATATCCTCTTTTGGAGCTTGAAAACTTGACGTTGAACTTTCGCCCATGGTATAGCTTTCCATACACTCGTAGTCTTGATTGGCTTTGATTTCTCAAACCCTTTCTTTAAACTCGCTTTCGTCATAATGACTCCTACTAGACTCTATTCTTTACAATCAAACCGTGACTTGTCAGCATATCCCTGCCATTACAGCAGGGCGTTAGCTTCTGGTCACATCTCATCCCCTAATAGGCTGGCGCTTACACTTTCACTACTGTTTATCTCGACCAGATAATCAGAGCCTAAGAGGGGTTAAAACGTTCCGTTTATATGGGCATTCCGTCTTTAGACTTGTCCTATCCACCGGAGTACTTTAAAGGTCTGTGTAGGTGTTATATAAAGAACCCTACTTTTCCCCTTACCCTTTTGGGCGCAGCGTGTCAACCTATTTCGCTGCCTGCTAATGACGATGGTTCAAGTCGGAACATTCAGATTTCCTTAGTCATGGATGGTTGGCAGTGGTCGGATTATTGGGAATAGGTTTTCCCTCACGCCTTCCGTTCCCCGCTTCAATCCTAGGGTTGTGATTCCTAAAACTGGGGGTGGCTATCGCCGTTACTCTTTCCCACAATCGCCTAAGTGGTTTTAATACTCCTCCTTATGGTGTAATTGAGCATTACGATTTTCTTTGTGGGATTGACCTTGAGTTCCCTGCCTTGCTTTTCGCTTCGGGACATATAAACAGTTATGGGGATGGTCAGAAGCGAGGTTCTTATATTCAACCGATGGGCTGAAATCCCCACCAGGCGGTTATTTCGGGTATTACAACCCTATTTCATGCCTGAACGTCTCGCACTTTTAGGTGTAGCCTAGCTTTTTACAGTGTTATCGCTACTACTTTGGCTTACTTTTTTAAGTCCATCAAGATCCGCCATGTTTTAGCATATCTTTTCTGAACCCAAGGTCTTGCAACCTGAGCGGATATCCTATTATGTTACCACAATCTGCTCACCTGATCACCGACAGCCAGACTGACATAAATCTATGTAAAGTTTTGTCAAAAACCTCTTGCTTTTTGGGGTAATTTGTTGTATAAGTGCGGAAGTTGACCGTATCCTAATTGCTGTCGTGGATGTTATAGCATTAGTCAAGGTGGTTAGGACGCAGCTTTGAGAACGGAATCCATGGCATCATGGAGAGAATCAAACTGCTCAATACAATGGCGAATGCGGGCTTTCAACCACGAACAACATTTCTCTATCTTGTTGAGGTCTGGCGAATAAGGTGGTAGATAGAGCAAACGGCATTGAGCCGCCTCCACTAGCTCAGGAATCCGTCCCCCTTTATGAAACGTTGCATTGTCTAGCACTAGAGTCTGACCTGGCTTCAGTGTTGGAATTAAGATGAACTCCAACCACAACTCAAACACTGTCCGATTACAACAACCCTCAAAGCTAAAGGGGGCTAAGAGTTGTTGATGACACCATGGGGCCATATAGCTCACCCTGCCA
>NZ_JARPLU010000243.1:0-5086 GCF_032349615.1 Limnospira sp. PMC 1279.21
TCGTCGCATTGTCAGGCAATAGCCGGATAAATGTCGCGTAAATGTATCAGGGAACTATTGTGGAAACTACCATCAATTGTGCAGAAGCCTGTAAAAATGGTTGTATTCTGGGTGATAAATGCCCCCACCGGGAATATGTGAGTTCTGCATCGAGTTTTATTGAAAATACATCTTTAGATCAAATGCTAGATATCGCAGAAGAAGCCGTCCGCAAAAAACGCACAGCACCACCTCAATGGGTAATCCCAGACTTTCCTGATAGTCAATCATAAGTTAACTCAGGCTAGAGTCGAGCAGGAATATTGCCACGGAAAACATAAATATATATCTGTCTTGTGTTTTCTTAGTGGTTGATTAGGGGGATGACATCAAAGCGATCACTATGCGGATTTGGGATATAATCCCTTTTGGTCAAATCACACCCGGGAGGATATTTTATGGCTGGCAGTGAAGTTCAGGCTGATTTTTGGATGACAGAGTACATCACACCTTGGGATATTTATGCTCACGGGGTGATCGATGTTCTGGCCCATAAAAAAACCCCCTATCAGGAAATGTACATAGTTGAAACTGGGGCTTATGGCAAAGCCCTAGTCCTGGACGGTAAATGGCAGTCTTGCACCGGGGATGAGTTTCTGTATCATGAACCCCTAGTCCATCCGGGGATGGTCATTCAAGGTAAACCAGAGAAGGTTTTAGTCTTAGGTGGCGGCGAGGGAGCGACTATCCGGGAAGTGTTGCGCTGGAAAACTGTTGATCGGGTGGTAATGGTTGATATTGATGGGGATGTAGTGGAGGCGTGCCGCGAATATCTGCCAGAAATGCACCAGAATGCTTTTGAAGACCCCCGGACGGAATTAGTGGTTGGGGATGCGTTGGAGTTTCTCGATACCACCGACCAAAAATGGGATGTGATTATTTCTGATCTATCAGACCCCATTGAGGAAGGACCCTCATTTAAACTGTTTACGAAGGAGTATTTTGAGAATATCCAGCGCGTCCTAGCTGATGATGGGATATTTGTAATTCAAGCTGGCCCGGTGGCTCCCGGAAATTTAAATCTTCACGTTCGCATTGTCAATACAGTTAACGCTGTGTTTCCCCATGTTCAATCCTATACTAGCTTTATCCCCACCTATGGGGCTCCTTGGGGATTTGCGATCGCCTCGCAACACCCCATTGATCCCTATCCTCAACCGGAGAAAACAGATGAAATCCTCCAACAGCATACTGTAGGCGGTATGCGGATGTTTGACGGTACTACCCTGTTAGGACTATTTCAACTTCCCCGACATCTACGAGAGGCGATCGCCGCCGAAACTGAAGTCTACACACTTTCGGAACCTCCTAAATTCTTTGGCAAAGGCAAGTTAAGTTAGCCTAAAGAATTTTTAATTGAGGCGATAAATTCCCAGATTTTCTAGTCAAGGGAACAGTTAAGCAGCCTAGTTAATCAGATAATTACTAACTAGCGGCTATCTACTGTTCCCCCCCCCTCAAAAAATCCATCATTTCAATCTTTTGCCACCTACGAAAAATTATCATGAACAATCCGCATCTGCACTTACGAATTGAGACTACCAAAAAATCCCGTATTAAAGAACTAGATACCGAACCGATACCCTTCGGCAAAATCTTCAGTGATCATATGTTGGTGGCTAACTATAGCCAGGGGAATTGGCAGGATGTTCAAATTATCCCTTATGGTCCGATAGACCTATCACCCGCTACGTCTGCTCTCCACTACGGACAGGCGATTTTTGAAGGTATGAAAGCCTATAAAAACTCCAATGGTGAGCCACTATTATTCCGACCGGATGCCAACCATCAACGGATTAATCAATCCGCCGAAAGGTTATGTATGCCAGCTATTCCCGAATCCATTTTTATTGATGGATTGAAAGAGTTAATTAAGTTAGATGATGATTGGATTCCTAATAAAAATGGCAGCGTTTTATATATTAGACCCATTTACTTTGCTGTTGATGAATCGGTCGGATTAAAACCCTCAGATTCCTATAAATTTATCATTATCTCCTGTCCGGTAGGCGCTTATTATTCTCATCCAGTTAAATTGATTGTCACGGAAAAATATGTGAGAGCATTTGAAGGGGGAACCGGTGCGGCTAAGGTAGCCGGAAACTACGCCGCCAGCCTTATAGCAGACCGAGAAGCTAAAGAGAAAGGCTATGATAATGTAATTTGGCTCGATGGTATTCATCGCCGATATATCGAAGAATGTGGCACGATGAACCTAGCATTTGTGATTGATGGAGTAGTTGTCACCCCGAAATTAACCGGAACTATTTTAGCTGGAATTACCCGCGATAGTGTGTTAACCTTATGTCGTGATTGGGGCATTCCGGTAGAAGAAAGGGCGATCGCCATTGATGAAATAGTCCAAGCCTACCATCAAGGAACTCTCACGGAAGCCTTTGGTATGGGAACAGCAGCAACTATCGCCCATATTTCCACCATTGGATATCAGGGAGAAGACATGATTTTACCTCCGGTAAGCGATCGCAAAGTAGCCAATCAAGTTTTCCAGAAACTCGAAGAAATAAAAACCGGGAGAACAGAAGATATCCACAATTGGATATGTAGACCATAGTAGTGGGTGCTTTTTCCCCGTAATTGCCGGCTAATTGCCCGTTGGTTGTTACCTAACGGGCTTCTTTAGTGATTATCCGAAAAAGATATCAGGCTTTCTTAATTTCCTTAATGACCCAATCAAAAGTTTCCATAACCTGTTGTAGCGCCGTTTCATCCTGGAGAGTAGACAGACGCAAAGTTAGCGATCGATACTCAGTCGGTTCTACCGGGAGAGATAAACCAATAGAACTAAACTTATTGCGAAGTTCCCCCCATTTTTCCTGACAATCAAAAGGAGGTTGAGAGGCATATTTATTAGAGGAAATTTCCAAACGACCCGAAATATCCACACTAAATAACTTATGGGGTTTTTGACCCTTTTGGTGAAACCAAGCCGTAAACCCGCCATAGATATCCCCGGTTCCCCATTGAATATCAATTTTCGGCTGTTGTTGTTTCGCCCAAGCGTGAATTTTCTGGGCTAGTTGTGCTTCATCATTTCCCCGGCGGATATTTAATTCCTCAAAAAAAGACACCTCATCCCAGCGTCTGCGTTCCCCAGTAGCGCTAGATTTTTTCTGTTGTGCTTCCGCCGTTTGACCAATTACGCGAGGTACTAAAGTCCTTAAACCGTCCTGACTGACATATTGCTTAATTTCCACCGCCCAGACTTCCCCCGGATCAGTTTGCTTATTGAGAAACTCCACCACCCGACGCAAAGAGGGGGAGATTTCATCAGCCACAAAAACCAGGCGAATTTTACCAGCCTGTACATTAGTTTTCACTTTTTGCCAAAAACGCTCTTCTTTAGCATCAGGTCCAAGAAACTCCTCAAAAACCTGTTCTGGATCGCGACCCTGTTCGCGACAGTTAGCCTCAAATTGAGCAATAGTCGATTCAATGGGCCAGTAAAAACTAACATGGGCCGCATAATCCAACATAAGTCCGATCGCCTTTTGGCGCATTTCCGTATTACGGATACGGCGAATATCGACCAAAGTAGGGATAGCATCTTGATCGATAAACAAATGATCCAAAGACCAGCGACCGCCGCTTTCTTCTTCCGGGGGAACCATAGCATCCCTGGAAATCAATAGCCACCGTCTAGGGGTGGCGCGATCGATCTCATCCCCAGCCAGTAAATTCGGATAAGATTCGAGGAGATCCTGAAGTTGGTCTTCAGAATCATAGTCTTGTTCCATCATTTCCACAAGCTGATCATCATCCTGAATGAGATAAATGCCTCCACCCATAGCAATGTCCTTGGTTTACCTAATTATTGATTATTGTTGATTGGAAAGGTTAACTGACCTTGGAAAACTGCTTGCGCTGGTCCAGTCATGTATAACCGTTGGTCTGTAGCTGACCATTCAATTTGTAGACAACCCCCTGGAAGTTCTACAGTTACTTGGCGATCGCATCTTTGGGTCAACACTCCCGCCACCACAGAAGCACAAGCCCCGGTTCCACAGGCTAAAGTTATACCAGCGCCCCTTTCCCAAACCCGCATTTTGACATAATCTGGTCGCACTACTTCAATAAATTCTGTATTGGTTCGTTCAGGAAAAGCGGGATGATGTTCAAACAACGGTCCAATCTCCGTTAATGGAACACTAGCTACATCATCTACAAAGGTGATGCAGTGGGGGTTTCCCATACTGACGCAGGTAACAGACAGAACCTGTCCTGCTACCTCTAGGGGAACATCGATCACCTTGAGGTTATTTTCAGATAGGGTAGTGGGAATTTCCGCAGCCAGTAGCCGTGGTAATCCCATATCTACTTTAACCTGACCATCGGTTAAAAGTTCGGGACAGATGACCCCGGCGGCGGTATTAATTTTATAAGCGATCGCCGTCCCAGTTTTTCCTTCCAACTCAGTGATAAACTTAGCCAGACAGCGAATTCCATTCCCGCACATTTCCGGTTCTGACCCATCAGAGTTAAATATTCTCATGGTGTAGTCACTAGCCCCGTCACCGGGAAGCGCAAAGATTACCCCATCAGCACCAATACCAAAATGGCGATCGCACATTTGCACAGCTTGTCTCTGTGTACAAATCGGCTCCGACTGATGACGGTTATCAATCAGAATAAAATCATTGCCCAAACCGTGATACTTTGTAAACTCAATTGCCATCACTGATATCTCAATCTCCTGCTTTAGTAATAACTAATCGATTATGCCTGAGTTTAATACCGATTTACCAAGCATCCGCAAGTTACAAACCTACATCAAGGATAAACCCACTGTTGAGATTCAATTACTCACCAAAGATCTGCTAGAGGGCAAAATCATCTGGCAAGATCCTAACTGTATCTGTTTACAGCCCCCACAGGGGGAACCGATTTTGATCTGGCGAGAGGCGATCGCTTACATACAAGCCAAATCTTGACCCCTCTCCCCAGAGGGCGGGTTTATTAATGGCGAGGTACTAGCAGAACCCGCTCCGACAATTAATAATTAATAATTAATAATTAATAATTAATGACT
>NZ_JARPLU010000244.1:0-5079 GCF_032349615.1 Limnospira sp. PMC 1279.21
AATGATGGTATTGCTATAGTTACAGTCCGAGCATTGTCAATCAATGTTCAGGAATATTAAGCTTAAATGAATCAGAAAGGTCAGGTCGGTTCGATTGATTTAGTGCTTGATGCTGATGGTCGCGTTAGACGGGGTTTGTTATCGGTACAACCAGAAGACAATCAAACGGTTTTAGGTTTAGGCGCGAAACTAGCCTTAATGTATTTGTACCAACATGGGATTACCCCGACGGTTACAGACAGCGGAAATGTTCAATTGGACCCAGGGCAATTTGATCCGCTTTTCTGGCACTGATGGGCACTCTCTTAGTGCTGATGCAGGGGGGTATCAGGTATTGTTGAATTATCGTGGCCCCCAAGAGAATTTTCAGACGATTTCTATGACAGATGTACTGGAAGGACGATCAAACCCTAATCTGTTTAGCGATCGCATTGTGTTAATTGGCCCTATTGCCCACAGCCTGAATGACCTATTTTTCACCCCCTACAGCGGCACTCTCATGAGTATGAGCAAACGCAACGGGAGTAGTGATTCTTAATTTTGTCCCCATAAGCCCTGGACGGTCGCCTTCAATTTCGGGTCTGGTCTTATGGTATGGAGTGGTTTTGGATTCTGATTTGGTCTGGTATCGGTACGGCACTGGGTTGGACTTACCGATTAGGTTGGGGCGCTTTACTTAGTTTAGTGTTTGGCGGCGGGAGTTTGACGCTGATCGCCTATATTGCTTTTCTGGAAGGCTGGTGGATACCCCTGGTTCCACCAATTATCGCTTTTACTACTTCGGGAATTGCGATCGCTGGTTATATTGCCAATTGGGAACACCAAGAACGTCAGATGGTTATGACTCTGTTTGGTCGCCATGTTACCCCTCAAATTGCCGAGATGATTTGGCAAAGTCGAGATGAATTAATTGCCCGGGGTCAACTGACTGGAAAAAAAATGATTGCTACGGTATTATTTGCTGATTTAAAAGGGTTTAGTACCATCGCCGAAACTATGGCGGCTGATGCTTTGATGTGTTGGTTAAATGAGTACATGAATGGCATGGCTGATCTGGTTTTAGACCATAAGGGAATTGTCGATAAGTTGATTGGGGATGCGGTGATGGCTGTGTTTGGGGTTCCTATTCCCCGCACTACTTCCGAAGAAATTTCCCAAGATGCGATCGCTGCCGTTTCCTGTGCCGTAGCTATGGGAGAAAAACTGAAATTATTAAACAGTCAATAGCAATTAGAAGGTAAGCCTACGGTTTCTATGCGCGTAGGAATTGCCACCGGAGAGGTAGTTACAGGGAGTCTGGGTAGTTCCCAAAGAATGTACTATACAACTCTCGGAGATAGTGTGAATATTGCTGCCCGACTAGAAAGTTATGATAAGTCTTTTGGCGGTGGTGTGTGCCGGATTTTAATTAATCAACACACCCATAGTGTGAATATTGCTGCCCGACTAGAAAGTTATGATAAGTCTTTTGGCGGTGGTGTGTGCCGGATTTTAATTAATCAACACACCCATGAGGAAGTTAGCCATCAATTTATAACTGAATATATCGGTAGCATTCACCTCAAAGGTCGCACTCAACCTATTAATGTTTATCAAATTAACAATCCTTAGTCTGTATTAAATCTTTCCATCTATTCTGTCAACTGTCCTAAGTAGTTATGAATAGCCACAGCTTTTGATGAATCTCCTCGCCCCCAGATGTAATTCACGGCGGAGACAGCCCCGCACCCCCACCCACATTATCCCCCCCTCCCACAGGGGACAAGATAGGGAGTTTCATGATTCACCGCGACACCACATTAACTTTATCGCCATCTTTAAGATAACTTGCCCCAGCGATCGCAATGCGATCGCCTACATTTAAACCCTGTATAATTTCTATACTCGCCTGGGATAAATCGCCTGGTATAACGGCTATTACGTTGCCCACTTCCACAGTTCGCGCTTCCACCGTATCATCAGGTAATAGACGATAAACAATAGAACTACCGTCAGCCTGGGGAACGATGGCCCTAGCGGGAACCTTCATTCCTTGTACAGTAGTAGTAGTTATCGCCGCCCGCAGAAACATTCCCGGACGCAAGAAAGAATCACGAATAGCCCCCAAGGGAGGCAGGTCAATTTTCACAGTAGCTTGTCGGCTTTGAGGATCAATCAGAGGCGCAATTTCTCGCACCACCCCTCGCACCTGCAAATTTTGATCAGCATCAGAAGTCACAGTAACAGCAGCACCAATTCTCACCTGTGATAACTGAGTTTCTGGAACCTTCGCGTGTAGTTCTAACTGATTTTCCGCAATAATCGAAAACAGTTGTTGATTACCAGTAACATCCCCCACTCGCGCTGTCCGTTGGGCGACAATGCCACTCATAGGCGCACGCACTATAGTTTGTTCCCGTTGAGTTTCCAACTGACGAACCCGCGCCTGGGCGCTACGCACTTCCGCCTCAGCACTACGGATATTAGACTCGGCGCTTTCCACGTTAGCCTCAGCACTGCCTATATTAGCCCTAGCACTGCTAATGGTAGCCCTAGCGCTAGAAATATTAGCCTCTGCGACTCTCACCCCTTCTTCGGCCGTTTTTGCCGTGGTAATGCGGGTTTCTAGTTCCTGGCGACTCACCACCCCTTGGCTGCTTAAATCTTCATAGCGTTCTACTTCTCGGCGGGCTTGATCTAAATTAGCCTTGGCTTCCGCTAACCTAGCTTGATTTTGAGTCAGTAATGACTCAGCCTCCAATAGACTCGCTTGCGCTTGCGCGAGACCTGCTTGGGCTTGTCCGAGGTTAGCTTCCCGCTGACGGACGAGGGAATTGGCGGACTCTACCTGGGCGTTGGCTTGGTCAATTTGCGATCGCAAAACCGAATCATCTAACACCGCCATCACCTGTCCCTCTGTTACCATTTCCCCCTGATTTACTAAAACCTGTTGAATTTGCACTGCGCTGGCTTGGGGTAAAACTGGGAGTAGGTCGTAGGCTTCCACAGTCCCGGTCACATCAAGGGTGCGGGTTACAGTCGTCATTTCCACTGGCGCTACTGTCACCGTTTGGGTGGCGCTGGGACTAACCGCTGGCGCTACTTCTACCCCTGGGCTTTCCTCGGTTACTGGTTCGGAACTGTTGTTAGAGGAAAAGTGCAGAACTCCCAGAGTCGCCACAATTCCTATGACCACCCCGATCACCATATTCCGCAAACTGCCCCCCTGGGGAGGTACAGCTTCCTCGGGTTCTTCCTCTAGGTCTTCAAATTTAACGCGATCGCCATTTAGTGACAATTCAGGGTATTGATCGTCATCAATATCTGGTAATGTATCTTTATGAACCACGAGTAATCCTCCCCCGGCACTCCTTAAATATATTGTAAAGAAAAGTTGCGTAAATTCCTCTTAAAATTCACAATTTCCAGGTGTCCCTGGGAACCGAGGAGAAAAATATCTGAGGGATACCGCCGAAAAAGCCTTATTTTTTAAGGGGTTTGGCTCCTTGAGAGTCTGTGGCGCGAGGTCTCCACTAGTTCACATCTATTTACATAGATTAACTCAGCTTTACCAATTCTGATTTGTCCCCGCTACCAGTCTGGGGGCGATCGCTTTTGATAATTCTGTTTCGTAGATTAGGATATAGGCTGAGTGCTATAGTACATACCTCGTCAGTAGTTTATCTATAATCAAAACATAGCCAGGACGGGCCTATATGGTTTTTAATGCCACGGAATGTCTAATTGATGCCTTTGTTGAACTAATTCGGGAAGGTTACCGCCGCACCCACGGAGGTTATAAATCCAACTATGAGGAGATTATTGGCTGGGCTGGAAACATGGCTCTAGAAAACATTGCCAATAGTGATGCCCTTTATCACGATGTCGAACATACAATTATGGTCACATTAGTGGGACAGGAAATCCTGCGGGGAAAACATATCCGCGAGGGTGGCGTATCCTGTGAAGACTGGCTACACTACATCATCTCCCTAGTTTGTCACGATATTGGTTATGTCAAAGGCGTTTGTCGTCGCGATCGAGAAAATACCTTTGCTACCGGACGCGGAACCATGGTAGAACTACCAGACGGATGTACTGATGCTAGTCTCACCCCTTTCCATGTCGATCGCGCTAAATTATTTATTGAAGAACGCTTTGGCGGCCATAAACTGATTGATGCTGAAGTCATTAAGCATAATATCGAACTGACCCGGTTTCCAGTCCCCAAAGAATCCGATCATCAGAATACCATGAACTATCCCGGTTTGGTTCGGGCGGCTGATCTCATTGGTCAACTCTCAGATCCTCGTTACCTGAAAAAAATCAGTGCTTTATTTTACGAATTTGAGGAAACTGGCTTTAATCAAAGAGTTGGCTACAAAAGCCCAGAAGACCTACGCAAGAACTATCCTAAATTCTACTGGAATGGTGTTTATCCTTATGTCAAAGATGCCTTAAATTACTTGTCTCTTACCCAACAAGGTAAACAAATTGTTGCCAACCTTTACTCTAATGTGTTTATGGTTGAACATGATCAGGTGTCTCAGGCTACAGTAGAAGTCTAATTACTGGGGTTTACCATCGAATTTGCCTCCGTACAATCTGAAAGTATACAGTTAAAAATCAAGCCCTAATGAATTCCATATTTTCACCTATACAGCAGTTCTTAATCTCTTGGATATTAATTCTGATTGCTGGAGGTCTTACCCTACAAACTATGAATTATGTGGGGGAGTTGGTTACTATTTTAATAGTCGCTGCATTAGTTGCATTTATTCTCAATGCACCTGTGGCTAAGTGAAAACGATTTATCCCTAGGGGAGTCGCGGCGGCACTGGTTTATTTGGTGGCGGCGACCGTCGTTGTCATTGTGGGTTTAACCGTGCTTCCTCCTGTGTTAAATCAGACTAGACAATTTATTACCAAATTACCCGAATTGGCTGAGTCTGCACAGCAGCAGTTAGCCCTATTTCAATCCTGGAGTTATGAACATAATTTACCCTTTTATGTGGGGATTTTACAGCAACAACTACTCAATCAAATATAGCACTAGTCAATACGGTTAGGACGCAGCCTTGAGAACAGAATCCATGGCAT
>NZ_JARPLU010000245.1:0-5067 GCF_032349615.1 Limnospira sp. PMC 1279.21
CTCAGTTAAGTCCGGTTGATGAACCAAGAATCCCCGTCGCGTGACTCGCGGGGAGTGTCAAAAAAGATCCTGGCATCAACTGCGATCGCATTTCATCATCATAGGCAGCCGTGACTCAAACCCTAACCCCATCATTCTCAGATACCCAGAACGTTCATCGCTATGTTTTAGATAACGGTATTATCCTGTTAGTCACTGAAAACCCGGCGGCGGACATTATCGCGACCCGTTTATTTTTGAGGACTGGGACCCGTTGGGAACCACCACACCAAGCCGGACTCTCTCACCTCCTCGCCGCCGTCATGACCAAAGGGACAGAAAGCCTGTCATCCCTAGAAATTGCCGAAAGAGTCGAGTCAGTTGGGGCGAGGGTTAGCGCGGACACCTCCTCCGACTATTTCCTCGTCGGTGTCAAAACCGTTTCTGGTGACTTTGAGGATATTTTGGAGTTAGTCGCCCAACTCTTGCGCGCCCCATCTTTTCCCGAAGCGGAAATAGAACTGGAACGCCGCATCACCATTCAAGGTATTAGAGCCCAGAAAGAACAACCATTTTCCGTAGCTTTCGACCATCTACGACGGGGAATGTATCAAAACCATCCCTATGCTATTTCCAGCCTCGGAACCGAAGAAACCGTAAGTCAAATTACCCGCGCCGACTTACAGGAATTTCATCAGACCTATTTTCGCCCAGATAATCTGATTATTTCCCTAGCGGGACGCATTACCCTAGAGAAAGCCCTAAGCCACATACAGAGATGCTTTGGAGACTGGAAAGCACCCCCGACTCCCCTCCCCAAACTCACCCTACCAACAATCATCTCTAACCCCCACAAGGCGATCGCACCCCAGGAAACCCAGCAATCTGTAATTATGCTAGGATACCTCGCCGCCTCGGTCTATCACGAGGATTATGCCACCCTCAAAGTCATGAACACCTATTTGGGTAATGGTCTATCCAGTCGCCTCTTCGTCGAATTACGCGAAAAGCGGGGACTAGCCTATGATGTCTCGGCTTTCTATCCTACCCGCCTAGATGCTTCCCAATTTGTCGTGTATATGGGTACTGCCCCTAATAATACTGCGATCGCTATTGACGGACTACGCGCCGAAGTAGACCGACTTACCAACACCCCCCTCACAGAAGAAGAACTCCAGGTCGCTAAAAATAAACTACTAGGACAATATGCCCTCGGAAAGCAAACTAACAGCCAACTCGCCCAAATTTACGGATGGTATGAAACCCTAGAATTGGGTATTGACTTCGACCAGCAATTTCAAATTGATGTCGCCTCGGTCACAGTTCCACAAGTCCTAGAAATATCTCAAAAATACTTCTGTCAACCTTACCTCGTCTTGGTCGGTCCACAGGCGATCGTCACCCCTTTTTCCTACTCCCACTAACATACTCTCTGCCATGCACAAAATCGCCATTTTGTCAAGATGTCTAAAAACCCTAGCCCCACTCATCCTCAAAACTCGTGCATCGCCAGTTTCAGTTTTCCCTCAAAAAATAACTTTAATCGCCAGAGAATCGGGGTTTCAGCCTTTATTTGTGCATCAAGACACAATACCCCCTTGGTATCGGTTTCCTCAATGTTACCACAACCCCGATAATCTCGTCAACTTTTTGCCACTTTTTATCAAAAAAAACGTATCAAATCTTAACAATCTTTGAAAAATCCCATATATTTGAGCTGTATCAATTAGCCAAACTTATTTTTGGGTCAGGCAACAAATCACCCTGTGGGGTCAACCTGAATCGACCCCTTAATTGATGGTTTCCGATTTGAGACCGTCTATTTAACTGGGTTTACTGACGCTTTTACAGTGGCTGCTGTCAACAATATGCGATCGTAGGGTAGCCGGTTGGGTGAGTGATTCATGAGCCGGTACAGGTTCCCCTATCGGGTGAAAAATGACCTGTTTACAGACCAATTGACTACTACCGCCATAGGCATAATCCCAAATATAGGATTCTGTATCATTAATCGTCGCCGCAGCCGGAGACCAAAACGAACTCAGCAAGACCAATTCTAAAGCCACCAAAGCCGTGATGATATATTTCCACATAATAAATCCCCATTCCCATCAACTCACAGGGTCATAGGCGAGTTTCGGCAGCATCCCTATTGGCGATCGCTAGTCGATACAACCCGCCCATTCTCCCATTATATCAGCCCTTCCCGGGATGTCAAAACTTATTCCGTTTCCCCCTTAGTGCTGGATTTTTTCCTAGTAGTGGACTTTTTGGCAGTAGTAGACTTTTTGGCAGTAGTAGACTTTTTGGCAGTGGTAGACTTTTTGGCAGTAGTAGACTTTTTGGCAGTGGTACTGCTAGTAGACTTCGACCTCGACTTCGACTTCGACCCAGAAGCCGCCTTAGCCTTTAAGAGTTCCAGAGCCTGTTCTAGGGTGAAAGTTTCGATCGCCTGTTCTTTAGGCAAAGAAGCATTAATTTTGCCATGCTTAATATAGGGACCATAGCGACCATCATAGATATTGAGAGGTTCTCCATCTTCCGGGTGTTCTCCCAACTCTCGCAGGGGAGTAAGAGTTTTTTTAGTCCCCCTGCGTCCCACCTTCGGTTGTGCCAGAAGTTCCAAAGCCCGCTCAAAAGTAATAGTCAAGACATCATCAGGAGCCTTGATAGAGCGATAATCCTTAGCCTCCTTACTTTCATGAACCACATAAGGACCAAAGCGACCAATAGCAGCCTTAACCTTAGCCCCCGTTTCGGGATGCAGTCCCAAAAGGCGAGGTAAAGACAAAAGCGACACAGCCACATCCAAAGTCACCGCATCCTTTTCCAGTCCCTTGGGAAGGGAGACCCGTTTCGGCTTCTTATTAGTTTCCGACTCTTCCCCCAACTGCACATAAGGACCATAGGGACCAATTAACATAAAAATCGGTTCCCCTGCTTCTGGATGAACTCCCAGCTTTTCCGGTCCCTCCGTCTTTTGTCCAATCAACTCCTGAATTAACTCAGGAGTCAGGTCAGCAGGAGTCAGGTCTTGAGGAATGGAAGCAGTAATAATCTCCTCATCCTTCTGTGCCTCAATATAAGGCCCAAAGCGACCCAAACACAAACGGTAAGTCATGCCATCAGTAGCATCACCCAAATTTTCCAATTCAATAGTTCGGGCTACCTTAGCATCAATTTGGCTTTCCTGTTCCTTAACCTGATTTTCCAGCCCCCCGTCACCGGAATAGAACTGTTGCAAATAAGGCAACTGGTCCGCCTGTCCAGTGGCTATTTCATCAAGAGTATTCTCCATGCGAGCGGTGAAACGGATATCCACCAAATCGGGAAAATGTTTCTCCAGGAGGCTATTAACGGCAAAAGCCGTAAAAGTAGGAATCAGAGCATTGCCCTTAATTTGAGCATAACCGCGATCGATAATCGTACCAATGACACTCGCGTAGGTACTCGGACGACCTACCCCCTCACTTTCCAGAGTTTTGACCAAAGATGCTTCTGTAAAGCGTGCCGGAGGTTGGGTTTCATGTCCCACTGCCTCCAAATCCTTACAATCAGGATGTTGACCTACTTTTAAAGGTGGTAGAGGTACTTCTTGATTTTCCAAAGCCGCATCAGGATCATCAGACCCTTCTACATAAGCCCGCAAAAACCCAGGGAAATCAATACGTTTCCCCGTCGCCCGAAAACCTGCATCTTCCACCTGTAAGTCAACAGAGATATTAGTTTGGCGAGAGTCAGCCATCTGAGAAGCAACGGTCCGCTTCCAAATTAAGTCATACAGTTTCAAGTCATTACCACTTAACTCAGTTTCCTGGGGAGTACGGAAATAACTTCCAGCCGGGCGGATAGCTTCGTGGGCTTCTTGAGCGCCCTTACTTTTGGTCGTGTACTGGCGTGGTTTCGGACTCAGGTACTCTTTGCCATATTTCTGCTCAACGCAGTTTCTAGCAGCTACTATGGCTTGCTCTGATAAATGTACAGAGTCAGTCCGCATATAAGTAATATAACCACGCTCATAGAGTCCTTGAGCCACCTGCATAGTCTGACGGGCGCTAAGTCTGAGTTTGCGGTTAGCTTCCTGTTGCAGAGTCGATGTGGTAAATGGCGGCGCGGGTTTGCGAGTAACTGAGCGTTGGTCAATATTGCTGACAGACCAGAGTTTCTCCCTCAGTCTCTCCTTGAGGGCTTGGGCTTGGTCTGAGTCTAGTAGGACTACATTACGCCCCTCGGCGATTCTACCAGTGCTTTCATCGAAGTCGCTACCTGTGGCTACCTTTACCCCATTTAGGGTAATTAGTTTCGCCTCAAACTCGGTTTTACCTTGTTCCAGCAAGGCTTTTAGATCCCAATATCCTCCCTGTCGGAAGGCGCGACGTTCCCTCTCTCGGTTTACTATCAATCTTACGGCTACAGACTGCACCCGACCGGCTGACAAGCCTCGGGCGATTTTTTTCCACAGCAGTGGTGACAGTGTATAACCATAGAGGCGATCGAGTATCCGCCGGGTTTCCTGGGCGTGAACCAGTTGTTCATCTAAGTCTCGGCAATGTTGTAGGGCTGAGAGTATGGCTTCCGAGGTGATTTCATGGAAGACCATACGCCGGGTGGGAATTTTCGGTTTTAGCACCTGCAACAAGTGCCAGCTAATACTTTCCCCTTCTCGGTCTTCGTCGGTGGCTAGAACTAACTCTGTCGCTTGTTTAAGCGCTTTTTTGAGTTCTTTGACCACTTTCTGCTTATCTTTGGGGATTACATAAATAGGCTCAAAATTCCCTTCCACGTTTACCCCTAGCCCTGCCCATGTTTTCCCCTTGTACTCTTCGGGAATTTCATCAGCAGAGGGTGGTAAATCCCGGATATGACCCATTGAGGCTTCTACCTGATAGTCTTTCGGTAAGAAGTTACGAATAGTCCGGGCTTTGGTCGGTGATTCAACGATAACTAAAGTTGACATAGCAGCTTTTTCGTATAGCAGCAAACTGGACTTGGGGTCTGGCCCTGGTTTGGGGGAGACCAGAATTTATCTTTTTCTGATACATTTACGCGACATTTATCCGGCTATTGCCTGACAATGCGACGATAGCG
>NZ_JARPLU010000246.1:0-5008 GCF_032349615.1 Limnospira sp. PMC 1279.21
TAACTGGTTTACCAAGTGTTGTTACTGTGCTTAATGATTGAGATAAAGGCTGTAGTGCGATCGCTGATTTATTACCTGGGGCTATTTCTCAGCACATGAAAAACTGCCCGGAAGAAGTGGCGAAGGCTTTAGCGCAGGAAATAGCGATCGCTCTTCGTGAGCAAAGAAAATTAGATCAAAATGCCATAGCTAATGCTTTAGCGCCAGAAATGGGTAAAGCTATTAAGGAGCAAATTCGCCTAGAAAGTGATGCGATGGTAGATGCTTTATATCCGGTGATTGGTAATACCATCAGTAAATATCTAGCCGAGGCTGTTCAGAATATTAACGACAAAGTAGCTAATGCTTTTAGTGTGGAGGGAGTGGCGCGGAAAATTAAAGCTAAAGTTAAGGGGGTTTCGGAAGCAGAATTAATCCTTCAAGAATCTATACCTTTTGCAGTTCAAGCCATATTTTTAATTCATAAAAACTCAGGGTTAGTGATTTCGGAGGTGCAGGCTTCTGGTAGCTATAGCCTTGAGTCAGAAATGGTGGCAGGGATGTTAACTGCTATTCGCAGTTTTGTGAATGATTGCATTGTCCAAATTAATAATTATTCAGAACTAAATGAGATTGAGTATGGGAATTCTAAAATCATCCTAGAGGTGGCAGGTTACTGTTATTTCGCTGTGGTAACTAAAGGGGAACCCAGCCCAGAATTTATCACAAAAATGCGACAAACTATGGGTATAATTGTTTGAGATTACGGAGAATTGATCGAGAATTTTGATGGCGATCGCGACAATATTCCGATTGCTGTACATCAGTTATTAGAAAGTTTAATTCAATTTGTAAGTGAACAAAGACTGAAGCGAGTACCTGTGGCTCTAATCAGTTTAGGGGTATTGAGCGGGTTGTTAATTTTAATTCCCTGGGGATATTTTTCTTATCAAGAATACCTACAAAGACGCATAGCAGATAAAACCGCCCAAACCCTAGCGGCAACTCCTGAGTTAGCGATTTATAAGATTGCTGTCTCAGTGGAAGGTGAGCAATTAAGACTGAGTGGAAAGGTTCCTAATGAAAGATTACGGGAATTAGCGGAAAACTTAGCTGTATATACGGCTTCTGACTTGCAGATAGATAACCAAATTATCGCTGTTGATGTACCGCCAGAGCCTATAGTAACGGCTGGAGAAGTGGAACGCATGACGGGGATTTGCAATGAAATGGCTTGCGTTAATATTGAAAGCAATTATAGCGATCGCCAAGTTATTATTAGTGGTCAAGTCAGACACATGAGAGATGCTCAAATAATTCCCGCTGCCTTTGATAATATTCCCGGCGTCAAATCAGTTTTTAGCACCTTAAAAATAGATCCAGTCCGCATAGAAAATCGCATCTACTTTAATTTCGGTTCAGCACAAATTAACCCCCAGGATATGAAAATCATAACCAGAATAACAGAATTTTTGGATCAGTATCCAAAACTGTCGCTGAGAATTATTGGTCATACAGATCTCAGGGGAAGTGCTGCTATAAATCAGCAATTAGCCCTCAATCGAGCGACAGCAGTTCGCGACGCTTTGACCAAACAAGGAATCGACCCCAAGCGCCTAGAGATAGTAGGTAACGCCCAGCCACCTACAGATGTTATATCTCATCAGCCTTTCTTATTGGGGAGAACTGTGGTATTTGAAATAATAGACAACCCAGACGATAACCAGGGAGAACAACCTTAATCAAATGTCTACAATTTCTAAAAAAATGTGTATGGTTGGTGATTTCAGTGTGGGAAAAACCAGCCTAATTCGGCGTTTTGTAGATCGTCAATTCAGCGACCAATATCTGTCAACAGTGGGGGTGAAAATTTCCCGCAAAGCGGTTGAATTACAGAACGTCAAACAGCAAGAAACGGTTAATTTACAGTTGTTAATTTGGGATATAGAAGAGCACACCAAATTTAAAGCCATTGCGCCTTCTTACCTACAGGGAGCCAGTGGGGTGATTTTGGTAGCCGATCTCAGTCGCCAAGAAACTATTGAGCGGTTAATTGAACACTTGAATTTGTTTTCATATATGAACCCGAAATGTGAAATAATTGTAGCCTTAAATAAGGCTGACTTAGTGGCGGAAAAAGACCTGGAAAAATTGACTCAATATGTACCCCAACCGGTTGCCGAAAAAGCCCTGGGTATTTATCAAACTTCGGCTAAAACCGGTGATTATGTGGATGAAATATTCCAAAAATTGGCTTACAGTATGGTGGTTAAAATTTAATCATTCCCAATTTTAGGAGGGCGCGAATCAGGTATAATTAGTGAAAATCAGGGTCTCAAACAAGATTGAATATACCAGAGGATTATATGAAGCAACTTGGCTCCCAAATTGTAGTTCCCCATCACTTAGAATATTTAATTGTTGATGCTAATTTAACCATCTGTGAAGTGTCAACCAACGTGGATCGTTTTTCTGAGGAACCGGAGCAATTTAAACCGGGTGAAGATATCCGCAATGGTTTACCAGAACTATTCGGAACTGAGGAGATGTTAATAGAGGTATTGCGGGGAGAGTTACCATCTTTTTAACTAAAAGCAATTGGTCGTTTTCCTGACCCCAACTCCCCCCTTTACTTAGATTTTTTTGTCAATCGCTATTATGATGATCAGAAACAAGAATATCAGCTAATTATCTTTTTTTCTGATGTGACAGATAGAATGGTTTTAGAGCATAAATTAGTTCAAAGTACGAACGAAACTATCCTGTTATTACTAGCGTTAGCGGAAAGTGAAGGAAAATATCGAGATTTATTTGAAAATGCTAGTGATTTAATTCAGTCTTTTGGGATGGATGGTCATTTTATCTATGTCAATAGAGCTTGGAAAGAAACCCTGGGATATACTGAATCTGAAATATCTAATATCACTATTTTTGATATGATTCATCCTGATAATAAATTTCATTTTTTGCAGATTTTAGCTCGCATAATGGCGGGAGAGTTGGTCAATTATATTAAAGCAGAATTAATTACTAAAGATGGTCAGAAAATTTCCGTAGAAGGTAGTATTAATTGTAAATTATAAAATGGTAAAGCGATCGCCACATGAGCCATTTTACGGGACATTACGGAACGCTTATTAACAGAAGCAGCTTGACAGCATGAGCGAGAACAAACGGAACGTCTTTTACTTAATATATTGCCTAAAAAAATTGCTGATAAGCTGAAACAACAACCGGGTAGCGGAAATTTTTGCGGAAGTTACAGTATTATGTGCTGATATTGTCGGTTTTACCCAGTTAGGATCGGAACTTTCTCCTGTGGATTTAGTCAACTTTTTAAACAAAATTTTTTCGGCTTTTGATATGCTTACAGAAGCCTATGGATTGGAAAAAATTAAAACTATTGGAGATGCTTATATGGTAGTGGGAGGACTCCCACACCGTCGAGATGATCATGCTATTGCTATTGCGGAAATGGCTATTAATATGCAAAAAGTTATGGCTGAATTAAATAAGACACAAAGCCGAACATTAAGTATCCGCATCGGTATTCACAGCGGACCAGTAGTGGCGGGTGTGATTGGTTTGAAAAAATTTATTTATGATTTATGGGGTGATACGGTTAACACTGCATCTCCCATGGAGTCCCATGGCGTACCTGGTAAAATTCATGTTTCTGAGGATACTTATCAACTCCTACAACATCAGTATTTATTTGAAAAGCGAGAGATGATAGATGTCAAAGGGAAAGGTAAAATGATTACCTATTTTTTGTTAGTACCCAAAAGAAATACGAGCCTTAATCATAGTGAAG
Source organism: Limnospira sp. PMC 1279.21 (assembly GCF_032349615.1). Classification (NCBI taxonomy): domain Bacteria; kingdom Bacillati; phylum Cyanobacteriota; class Cyanophyceae; order Oscillatoriales; family Sirenicapillariaceae; genus Limnospira; species Limnospira sp. PMC 1279.21. The sequence goes on from NZ_JARPLU010000246.1 coordinate 3,794, forward strand.
CCACAACTAATGTGAATTGATAACTTGTCACGGTTAACTATTTACTGTTATGTATCATCTGGTTTTTTGCCCCCGTTGCGAACATTAATCAATCGGTTGAGGAGATCAAACCAAAATGAAGAACCCATGGATATAGCGATCGCTGTTAATAGCCAACCACCAATGACTCTAAGAATTGTCAATCCCGAAATTTCACCGCCGAATTGGTAGGCTAAATTAGCGGAACTCCAACCCAAAGGAAGAGCTAAGAGTTTCTCTTGTGCTATCTTGATAAAATCGCGACTGACAATGGTTTCACAGTCGTTTTTATCTAAGGAATTTTGACTTAAACAATTGATATAGTTTTGCCAGGACTCACTATCACTTAAAATTATCTGAATATCTTGGCTAACTTGTTGGCGAATGACAGGTTCTAAAGAGAGGCGGTTAGCAATATTTATGCTATCCACATTCATGATGACAGCCACACAAAATCCGAGTGCTAAAATCATCAAATTAACGCGACGCTTAAATACACCAGAAGCGCGTTCCATTGATTGATTAAACCATGCCATTATTTGATTTTCTAAAGCCTTAATAAAATCATTTTCAAAGCAATTAATTTGTGCTTGATTAGCGAGCGATCGCATTAATCCTATATGTTCCGGCTTGAGAATTTTGGCGACGGGTTGAGAAGCGATCGCCTCCTTAAAATCATCCACAGATAAAGTGACAATTTTTGATTCTTGTCCCGCCGTTTCCATCAACACACTAATCAACGCCAAAGAAAAGGTATCATCAGGAATATAAGAAGGACCCACACCCCGGTTAAATCTATCAATTTTATAATCTTGTAAAGACCCGATTAAAGGATGATTATAAATCTTTTCGGTCATGGGTTCCCCCAAAATACTCTGAATAGATGCTTTCAGATTTTTGGCGCGCCAGTCAAACAAATAAGAGGCAATAAGTTCCTGTAAATTTGAGACGAAAAGACTAAAAATCAGGTAAATAAAAAACAGACCGATAGCCACATTCACTAAAGCGGGTATATTCATAATTTGGGTGGGTGATTAAATCAGCATTTAATTAATCAATTATACCTCTGGGACACAATTAATTAGGGTGATGCCCCCAATTATCTATAGGATAATCCCCAATCAATGTTAAAATAACTATAATGTGCGAGACGTTTAGGAGTCAAATAAGGCTGCAATGCCTGAAATAACCTCCTAT
>NZ_JARPLU010000247.1:0-4988 GCF_032349615.1 Limnospira sp. PMC 1279.21
TTAGTCATCTCGTCCTCTCCATTATACGTCCTAAGTATTCTGTCTTGTGCTATAGATGTGACGGAAGAATACACCAGCAAAATCTGTACTCACTGTGGTCATGTGCATTCCCAGCTAGGTGGCTCAAAAGTGTTCCGATGTCCGGAGTGTGGGTTCACTCTACCCAGGGACTGGAACGGTGCTTTTGGAATCTTTCTAAAAGCTTTGCGGGATACCGCCTCTGTTACCTTAACGGGTAATAGTGCTATCGTCGCATTGTCAGGCAATAGCCGGATAAATGTCGCGTAAATGTATCAGAATCAATCCATCGTTTGGGAAGATCTCAATGTGTCTGGGATGCTGAAAAACCGAAAGCTCAGTAGAGCTATTAGCTGGCAGGGTTGGCGGGAATTCAGGGTTTTGGTTAAGGCTAAATCTGAAAAGTTTGGTCGTCAGTTTAACGTCATCAATCGCTGGGAACCCACAAGTCAAATTGGTTCTGGCTGTGGGTTCCGATGGGGCCAGCTTGATCTCTCTGTCCGTTCAGTGCTTTGCATCAATTGCGGGGCCCAACAGGATAGAGATGAAAATGCAGCCCGAAATATAGAAATGGTCGGCATGGGGCATCGGCACGACCTTAAATGGACACAGAGGGAAGATAAGACTGGCTTGCAAGCACATCGAGCGCGAAGTGTCAAGAATCACCGTAGCTTCAGCCCGGTGAGTATGTCAACTAAAACCCAATTTTGAATTAGGTTGTTGACCTGTTCGGGTATTTCATCATGGGGACAGTGACCAGCATTTAAAAAATATTCCGTCAGTTGGGGGTAATATTCACGAAAGCGATCGCTTCTCGCGCGACAGTTCATCCAAGGATCTCCTTCTCCCCATAACATCAACAGTGGACAGCGAAGACGCGATAATAAAACATCTACCGGATCTCCCTGACGACTCTTAAACACCGATGCAAATACCTTAGCCGCGCCGGGAGTGCAGGAAGGACGATATATTTCCTCCACCAGGCGATCGGTAACAGCACTTTGATCCAAATAAACTTTTTGCAGAGTTTTCCGAATTACTGAACGTCGCCTAGTCCATTGGAAAACCAAAAAAGTCGTCCAGTCCTGAATTAGGAGTGATCGCATCATTCTCGAGGTCTTTTGTTTCCAGGTAGGCGGTTCTATCTTAGTCTGAGTATCCGAAAACGGACCCGCACTATTCAATAAAATCAACCCCGCCACCCCATCAGGATAATCCGCCGCCACGCACAGACTAGCATAACCCCCCAACGAATTACCCGCCAAAACCGTTGGCCGTCCGATCACCTCGGTCATAAAATCATGAAGCTGATCGCGCCACAACTGTCCAGTATATTCCCAATCAGGTTTAGCCGATCGCCCAAACCCTAACAAATCAATAGCCCACACATCAAACTCAGAACTTAATCCCTCAATATTCTTGCGCCAGTGGTCTGTCGATGCACCGAACCCATGCACCAACAATAAAGAGGGGCGTTGGTCAACCTTTGTCGTTGCCACATCCTCACCCGCTGAACCTTCTCTGACATAATAAATCAATTGATCGCGCCACTTCCAATAAGTCCCCTCATAGGAGTTCGAGTCAGTTACTAAAGTAGTTTGCATTTTACTTAAATTCGTTAATTTTATTGGATGTTATACAGCAAAGATTGATTAATAACCACTTATTGATTCTCTCCAGGTAATCCACGCCAAGGCTGGTATTCTTCCAAATCAATCTCATCAAGAGTTGGTCCCTCTGAAGGCTCAACCGTCATATTTGGATGTTGCACCACACAAGCCAGATGAGCCCCTTGTAAACCCCGTTTAATCCGTTCTGGAGTTTCTGCAAACAGCACAAATAGGGGGTAAATATTTTCAGCCTCTTGGGAATACAAATAACTATAATGATGAGGCATCACCCATTCATAGCCACTATCCAAGTAAACCTGAGTTAATCTCCACCGCCTCAGTAAATCCGAAAGATCTTCGTGGGGTTTATGAATAAAAATCAATATTTCCGAGCCGACTTTAACCTTCCATTCTGGATCGCACATCAACACCGCAATATCACAGGGAAGACAAACAGCTTGATTTGGGCTAATAGTAATATGATTATGCCCCGCATAGGAAACACCATTGCGTAACCTGACAATGGGTAGCGGCAGAGTGATCAAACTTTCTTCCGGGCGGCGCAGACTGGGAATCATTTCCCAATAAGGTCGATGCTGTTGCAAAAGATTAATCATTGTATTTGCATAGCTGTATTCAGACAGCAAAGTTTCATAATGGGATTGTTGAACTGGCATTTTTTAAAAACCTGGTAACATCTTTTCCGACCACAGGAGAAATTAATTTCCCCGGCGATTTGGTGTCGTAGCACTTATAAACTCTCAAACACCTTAAACATTGGCAGATACATCGACAGCAGTACAGAAGCCACAATACCCCCTACTACTACAATCATTAAAGGTTCTAGCGCACTGGTTAGAGATTTTACCGCCTCCTCAACTTCCGTTTCATAGAAAGCGCCTACTTTCATTAACATTTTATCAAGTTCCCCAGATTCTTCTCCGATCGCAATCATCTGAATCGCCAAACCTGGGAACACATTTTCTTCCTGTAAAGCCAGACTGATCAATCCCCCCTGTTGAATCTCATTTCTGGCGTACTCAATGGCATTAGCGATCGCCTGATTACCAGCTACATCTCGGACAATTTCCATAGAGTTCATAATCGGCACACCAGAACGAGTCAGACTACCAAAAATAATACAGAAACGCGCCACCGCCGACTTTTCCAGAATCGCACCAAATAGGGGCAGTTTCAAGTAAATCTTATCAAAAAATAACCGCCCAGAGTCAGTTTTATAAGCCACAGTATAGGCAAAATAAATACCAATCAATGAGCCAATTACTATAGCTTGGGGAATAGGCGGCCAAGTCGTACAAAAATCACTGATTTTCAGCATCATCACCGTAAACAGAGGTAACTCCACCCCAATTTGCTCAAAAATACCCGAAAAGGTAGGTAGCAAAAACGTAGCCATACCAAAAAACACAGCGATCGCAATAAACAATACTGTTTTTGGATAAGAAGTTGCCGACTTAATCTCACTCTGAGTTTTATGGTTTTTTTCCATCATCACCGCCAGACGTTCTAGGGTTTCATCCAAAACCCCCCCAGTTTCTCCTGCCGACACCATACTCACAAAAAGCTGGTCAAACACATCAGGAAACTTTTTCATCGACGATGATAATTCCTCCCCTTCTTCCACATCAGCACGCAGAGTATTAATAGCCCTTTTTAGCTTCGCATTTTCACACTGTTCTCCCAGCACACTTAAACAGCGAGCCATCGAGATACCTGCATTAAACATAGCCGCAAACTGACGGGCAAAGATCGCGAGATCTTTCACCGTAATCGATGCCATCGCTACATTCAGATCTTCCTCGAATTTCTTGAAGTCAAAGCCTTGTTTTCGAGAGTGGCTCTTGACCATCCTATTAGTTGTCATATCTCACCTCTATTTATATAGATATAATTGTCAGTCTCCCATAGCACACCAAGTTCGCAACTATAGCAACCCTAAAAAAGGTAGTGACCAACCCCACTTATATGAGAGACTACAAGCAGGGGGGGGTCTGAAAAACTCTCCTTTTTAAGGATGCTTACCTACCTAACTTGGTGGTATTATGCTTTCACCTTCTGACCCTTACCAGCCTTAGGCTGAGGACCAATGAGCCGTTCAAGTTCATCAGGCTTAGAGCTCTTACTCATAGCAGCCTCCCAAGTAGCCTTACCTTCTTGATAAAGTTTGGCCAAAGACATTTCCATCGTCTGCATTCCCAATTTAGCCCCCATTTGGATCTGGGAGTAAATTTGAGAAGTTTTTCCTTCCCGAATCAAGTTACCCATAGCCGGAGTATTAAGCATAATCTCCATAGCCGCACAACGACCGCCACCAATTCGCGGTACCAGGTTTTGACTACAAACCCCCACCAGAGAACCGGACATTTGCGCCCGCACCTGCGGTTGTTGAATAGGGGGGAATACATCCAGCATCCGGTCTACTGTTGCTGAAGCCGAGTTAGTGTGCAGAGTTCCAAAGACCAAGTGACCCGTTTCTGCGGCCGATATCGCCAGACCGATAGTTTCCAAGTCCCGCATTTCCCCCACCAGAATAATATCTGGGTCTTCACGCAAAGCCGCTTTGAGCGCATTAGCAAAACTCTTGGTATCCTCACCCTTTTGGCGTTGGTGAAACAGACTCTTGATATTAGGGAAAACATACTCAATGGGGTCTTCCACAGTCAGGATATGTTCTGAGCGTGTGCGGTTGATCAAGTCAAGTAAAGCGGCCATTGTGGTAGTTTTACCGGATCCTGTCTGTCCCGTCACCAGAACCATACCACGAGGTCTTTCGGTCAAATCCCGCAGGATTTGGGGAACCCCCAACTTATCAGCATTGGGAATTTGAGAAGCCAAAGCTCGCAGACAAGCAGCCCAGCAACCCCGTTCCCGGTAGACATTCACCCGGAACCGAGCCAGTCCCTTAACCCCATAGGCGCAGTCTAGTTCCCAGTTTTGCTCCAACTGCTTACGCTGCATATTATTGAGCATCTGGAAAATCAAAACCTGCACCTCTTCAGCAGAGAGAGTTTCTCCAAATTGGGGTTGTGGAGTCAGTTTCCCGCTGACGCGGTAAAAGATAGGCGCTCCTGCTTGAATGTGAATATCTGAGCCTCCTTGTTCAACCAAAGACTCGAGAACATCCTCAATCATCAAACCACGCATAGATAAACCTCCAATGGAATTTGAGTTTGTACCTTATCGATCGCTTGCGCGCGTCCCAACACACGGAAGGGGGAACATAGCCAGAATTTTTCTAAACTTTCATCCCACCTGATACATTTACGCGACATTTATCCGGCTATTCCCGGACAATGCAACGATAGCACTATTACCCGTTAAGGTAACAGAGGCGGTATA
>NZ_JARPLU010000248.1:0-4901 GCF_032349615.1 Limnospira sp. PMC 1279.21
CCGTGGGCGGGTGTAGCAGTCTTGCTGGTGTTGGTAGTAGCTGACAGAAGCACCCCGTGGGCGGGTGTAGCAGTCTTGCTGGTGTTGGTAGTAGCTGACAGAAGCACCCGCCCCTACTGTCAATGCAGAAAGAAAAGTCTTGTATCTGCTATGATAATTCAATAGCCCAGGTACTCTGGGTGGTAATGCCTGTGGAGCTGTCGGAACGGGGTAAGACTGTTGGGAGGTTTCGGCCACTTGTACCAACAACTGCTGGGGAAGACCAAGGAAGCAGGAATGCCTTATCGTGAGGTAAGGAAGCCCGTGTCGTAATCTTTGATTCGATGACGGGAGGATGTCACGTCGGAGATGGCAAAATCTATCAAGGTCCTATGTCAACAGAAATTAAGGACGAATTACAGCTAGAAGTGCAACGCCGCCGTAATTTCGCCATTATCTCCCACCCAGACGCGGGAAAAACCACGTTAACAGAAAAACTACTTCTGTATGGAGGAGCCATTCACGAAGCGGGAGCAGTAAAAGTCCGCAGGTCGCAGCGTCACGCGACATCAGACTGGATGGCGATGGAACAACAACGGGGGATTTCCATCACTTCAACAGTGTTGCAGTTTGAATATCATAACACTCAGATTAACTTACTGGATACTCCCGGACACCAAGATTTCAGTGAAGATACCTATAGGACGTTGGCGGCGGCGGATAATGCGGTGATGCTGGAAGATGCAGCTAAGGGTTTAGAACCTCAAACCCGGAAGCTGTTTGAGGTGTGTAAGATGCGGGGCTTACCTATTTTTACGTTTATTAATAAAATGGATCGCCCTGGTCGGGAACCTTTGGAACTTCTTGATGAAATTGAGCAGGAATTGGGGTTACACCCTTACCCGGTAAACTGGCCAATTGGTATGGGCGATCGCTTTAAAGGAGTTTTTGACCGCCATAAGGGACAAATTCATCTATTTGAACGGACAGCCCACGGTTCTCGGGAAGCGGTAGATACAGTGATAGATTTGGGAGATCCGCGCATTGAGGATTTATTAGACCAGGATCTGTATTATCAACTCAAGGAAGAATTGGAACTGTTGGACGCTTTAGGTTCAGACTTGGATCTGTCGGCGGTACATAGTGGGAAAATGACCCCAGTATTTTTTGGTAGCGCCATGACTAACTTTGGGGTACAACTGTTTCTGGATGCTTTCCTAGAATATTCGTTAAAACCAGGTCCCCACAATAGCACGATTGGGGATATTCCCCCAGATTATCCAGAGTTTACAGGGTTTGTGTTTAAGTTACAGGCGAATATGGACCCGAAACATCGCGATCGCGTGGCTTTTGTGCGGGTATGTACAGGAAGATTTGAGAAGGACATGACGGTTAGCCATGCTAGAACCGGAAAAACGGTGCGTCTGTCACGTCCGCAAAAACTGTTCGCGCAGGATCGTGAGTCAATTGAGGCGGCTTATCCTGGGGATGTCATTGGTTTAAATAATCCGGGAGTATTTGCGATCGGTGATACCATCTACAATGGTCAAAAACTGGAATATGAGGGGATTCCCTGTTTTTCGCCGGAACTTTTCGCCTATCTGAAAAATCCTAATCCGTCTAAATTTAAGCAGTTCAATAAGGGTATTACAGAACTGAGGGAAGAGGGAGCAATTCAGATCATGTATTCTCAGGATGATTCTAAACGCGATCCAATTTTGGCGGCGGTGGGTCAACTTCAGTTTGAGGTAGTTCAGTTTCGGATGCAGAATGAATATGGGGTGGAAACTCGCCTAGAATTGTTACCCTATAGTGTGGCTAGATGGGTAGCAGGGGGATGGGAAGCGTTAACCAAGGTGGGAAGACTGTTTAATACTGTTACTGTTAAGGACAGTTGGGGTCGCCCAGTTTTGTTATTTAAGAATGAGTGGAATTGTCAACAGGTACAGTCGGAACATCCAGAACTGGAATTAAGAAGTTCGGCTCCGGTGGTGTCGGGTCAGCAACCGCAATAGTGGGAAAAATTGAGTAGGGACAACATATAGTTGTCCCTATCGTTTGTGTGTATATACAGAATTGACAGAAAGACAATGAGGATCCTTGTGTTGACTACTCCCCGCGCTAAAGCGACGGGGATTCCCCGGAGGGATTTCAGAACTTCCGACAAGTCGGACTCCTAGGCGAAGTCAAATACGCCTCTATAGGTGGCCCGAAGGCTTCCTTTTACTTATTTTCATTCAATCACCTTTTGTCTCTCGCCAATGAAACGTCTTTGCTGCCGACATTTCTGCATGATGCAAGTCTGCCCTCACGGGATGTTAAGCCCCTTTCATTTGGGTCATAGAGAAGGCGATACCATTCTATCATAGTCATTGCGGCTAAAGCCGCCGAGTCGTTTTTCCGCCCCGCTTTAAAAAGACGGAGCTACCAAACTCCCGAATTTTTGCCGTGTTGTATATGGAGGGAAGCGCAATAGTTAGTTATTCGACAATAGCGGGGGTTTCTTCGATTGGCGTTTCAGAAAATAAGGCTGTATAGGCATATCCGGCGGCGATCGCTCCTACAATGGGAGCCAACCAGAATAACCACACTTGACTAAACAATTCTACGCCAGCAAACAGGGCTGGTCCTGTGCTGCGAGCGGGGTTAACAGAAGTGTTGGTCACGGGAATGCTGATTAAGTGAATTAGGGTTAGGGCTAAACCAATAGCAATAGGAGCAAAGCCCTTGGGGGCTCGGCTATCTGTTGATCCCAAAATCACCATCAAAAACATGAATGTCAGAACTACTTCTGTGATTAAACACGAAAGTAAGGAAAAGCCACCGGGAGAGTGAGGCCCAAAACCATTAGTAGCCAGAGGATTAGTACCAGTAAGGATAAAATCTGGTTGACCTATGGCGATTAGATAGACCAAACCGGCGGCAACGATCGCACCTATAACCTGAGCGACAATATAGGGGAGTAAATCCGAGGCTGGGAAGCGTTTTGCTGCCCATAAACCAAAGGAAACTGCCGGGTTAAGGTGACAACCGGAAATGTGACCAATGGCATAAGCCATAGTCAATACGGTGAGACCAAAGGCGATCGCCACACCAATAAAGGCAATCCCAAAAGGATTATCAACACCCCGTGGAAATTCGGCTGCTAATACCGCACTACCACAACCTCCGAACACGAGCCAAAACGTACCGAGAAACTCGGCGATGCACCGTTTATTCAGGGGCATTTTTTTCACCTCAAATAACTAATTGGGTAAGTTTAAGCAGCAATGCTATCACGTCTGCTTCTGGGAGTGAATTGTTGTTAGTAAAACTTTATAATTGTCGTGGCTATCTGGAAGCCCTAGACTATTATTAAATGAACATATAACTATATGTTAACCTAACAGATATCTAGTATTTGTTGGGTATGCCCTGAGACCAGGTATGGCTTATATATCCTGTGGAAAAGCAGTTATAGAGTTAATTAAACATAGTTAATCAAAGACGATCGCCTGTTTGTGGGTGAAAAAGATGCACTTTTTCATAGGCGATCGCCAAGTTAATTTTATCCCCCAAACTGACATCAATGGCTGCGGGAATCCTCACCTGTAAGCCATCTTCTGGGGGGTGGGTAAACCTAGCAAATAACAGGGTTTCATGTCCCAAGGATTCGACCCGTTCAACCCTGACATTAAGATGATTCGGGCTAGGTTCTGCGAGGGTTAAATGTTCCGAACGCACGCCCAAAACGATAGACTGATCAGCCAAATTCGTGAGATTAGCTATGGTTTCCTGAGATAAACTGAGGCGAAAATGGGGATGGATTAACTCACCGGACTTAGACAATTTAACGGTGAGAAAATTCATGGGACTAGAGCCAATAAACTCGGCTACAAAACGATTAGCGGGGGAGTTATACAAAACCATGGGACTGTCAATTTGCTGAATTTGTCCGCCATTCAGGACAGCAATTCGAGTCCCCATAGTCATAGCTTCGGTTTGGTCGTGGGTAACATAAATAGTGGTAGTTCCTAACTGTCGTTGTAAGTCAACAATTTGCGATCGCATTTCGGTGCGTAACCTAGCATCCAAATTAGATAAGGGTTCATCCATGAGAAAAACCTGGGGATTTCGAGCCATAGCCCTTCCTAAAGCGACCCGTTGCTTTTGACCGCCGGAAAGTTGTTTGGGAAACCGATCTAGTAGGGGTTCAATTTGCAACATCTCAGCAATTTGTTGTACTCGCAGCGCAATGGAACGTTCCCGACTAGACTGGTTACGGAAGGAATTAGGAAAAGGGAGCGATCGCTTTATAGTTCCGGCTAGTCTTTGAGGCAATTTTTCGGGTTGGCCAGTACGTCGCAACCCAAAAGCCAAATTATCATAAACTTTAATGTGGGGATATAGGGCGTAATTTTGAAATACCATAGCGACATCGCGGTTTTTGGGAGGATAATCATTAACTAAGCGATCGCCAATCCAAATCTTTCCGGCTGTGGGAGTTTCCAAGCCAGCAATCAAGCGTAATAGGGTACTTTTTCCGCAGCCAGAAGGTCCGACAAACACCATAAATTCACCATCACGGACGGTGAGGTTAATATTACGAAGGACGGCTCTATCTCGGTCGGTTTCCGAGGGGGTATTTTCCTGGGAAAAACGCTTATAAATATTCTCCAAAACGACGATCGCCATAGTGATTAACCCTCGATTTTTGTACGGTGAATGGGGCTAACCACGGACAAAATCGGTTCCCCAGCATTCAATTCTACCAGGCGATCGCCATAACCATCCTTACCCCAAACCGGAACCACATCAGGAACTAAAGTTACCTAATGATTTTCACTGGTTAAACAATATACAACCTCACGGGGAGTAGTCGCGGCCAACCCCCGACAAGCATATCATGATGACGGAGAGTTTAACATCTGAGTACCAAGGAC
>NZ_JARPLU010000249.1:0-4876 GCF_032349615.1 Limnospira sp. PMC 1279.21
CCGGTTTTGGATGGGTTTGCAAATGGATTATGATCTGGATGTAGCTGAAGATGCACTCGGAGAAAAATTAAAAATGGAAGTTTGTTCCCGGCAAGACTAACAGTAAAGCCATACGAATATTACCGCGATTTACTGCTCACCTTTCCCAAAACGGAGGCATAGATGACCGACTACAACGCGATCGCTCATAGGTTTACCTATAGGTATAGTCCACGGAAAGGCGGTCTGATATCTTTGTACATTGATTACTTAGAAGGTTCCCCTCTACGGCTACCTACGGCTATCGTGTTGACTTTGAATCATACCCTCCCCCCATAACCGGAACAAGTACTATTGGGGAAGTGACCGATGTGATAGCAGTCAATGGTGACGAACGAACCGATAGGCTTGCCATTGACGGGTATCACAAGGGAGCTACCCTATCACTTGTCGGGTTTAGGGGGTGATATGGGTATTTGACAGATTGATTAAGTTGTGCTTATTGATTAACCCGTCAATAATTAAGATTTGCTGCTAAGGGATATGCACCAATTGTCCCGTGTGCTAAGACTGAATGGAGTGCATTTTGAGTGTGACGGTACGACTATCGGGTTAAGTAAATTCCCGCTATCGCCGTCAGGATAAGGCAATAGAAAAAACGAGCATGGAGGGATTTGAACCCCCGACCCTCAGAACCGGAATCTGATGCTCTATCCACTGAGCTACATGCCCTAAGACCAAATTCACTATAACATATATTCGGCAAATATTGATCAACCCAACGACAATTTCATCTCTTAGCAATCAATCCCCTATAGCAGGGAGGGGGTCGGTTCGCCAAATACCAGGAACCTCAACGCTAAAATTTCCTGGGTCATGGGCCTATATTTCTACCATAGGTGGCGCTTTGGGTGAAAATTAAGATCACAATGACAAAAAGGTTAGCTAAAAATATGGACTCAATTGAAATTAAAGGTATCCGCAGTTATGGTTATACGGGATATCTCCAGGAGGAAAGGGTATTAGGTCAGTGGTTTGAAGTTAATGTGCGCTTGTGGTTTGACTTGCGCGTTGCCGGACATAGTGATACGATCGCAGATACGGTGGACTATCGGGGAACCATTGCTACAGTTGAGCATATTGTAAAAACGGCTAAATTTGCTCTGGTGGAAAGACTAGCAGAGGCGATCGCTCAAGCTATCCTGGAACAGTCCCAGGTTGAGCGGGTTCAGATCCAGTTAATTAAACTCGCTCCCCCCATTCCTGACTTTAGCGGACAAATTCAAGTTGAAATCACTAGACCTTAACATTCACCACCGCAATTAGGAGTCGGTTAGCTCCATTTTCAGGTTATACCTTTCCCTAGTTGTCTGATCACAACAGGCTGTGATTTGTGACAAATACATTCAAGACCATAGTCACAAAACTAAAAAGCTACCTTTACAAAAGCCATACATTTATAAATCTTTGGTAAAAAAGGTGTTTTACATTAGACACACCAGGGAAATGATGCTACAACATTAATAGTACGAAAGTACGAAGTCCAGCCCAGTTATCTAAGTTAGTCAAATTATCACACCAGAGGTAAAAATTATGAACACTAAACTAAGTCTATCAGTATTTTTAGGTTTACTAGCCGGTGGTCTAGGATTCGCAGGTTCTGCTCAAGCATTTTCCTTCCAGACAAACTTTGAGTACGCCTTAACAGGGAATAATGCTCCGAGAGGGGATGTCTGGCTGAATTCTGTTGAGGTCAATGACAATATTTTCAGTAATTTTGCCTTTGTCAACCGTGCTGAGATCGTTTATAACGACCCCTTTACAGGTGGTAACACAGGTGCTGCTAGTTCTGATATGGGACCACTAGCAACCGTAGGAACATCCAGGGAAAACCCCACCAATGAAGACATTGTGACATCTTTGGGAAATAATAACCTTAACAGCATTATCGATGGAGAGGACCGCGGAAGTTTCGCCATCAATGTTTGGTTTGATCGTCGGGTTGATAACCTGTTTTTGTGGGAACGTGGCATGAACAGTGCTGTAACAGTTCAAGCGATCGACCGACTAGGCAACAGTTTGGGTAATACCTTTACTATTGGACGGAACAACTGGGATGATGCCGGGTTTAGCATTAATACACTAGAAATCGGAAATAATGTTCAACGGGTCGGTTCTCGGGGAGTTTCCTTGGCTGATTTAGGACTTGACCCCTCAGTAAGGTCTATTGGTGGTATTCGTGTAAGTGCTGCATGGTCTGAGTTGGATGGTCCTGGCAATAATCGTATGCGAAGAGATTATAATGGACCAGACTGGCAAGTGGTTGGTGCTGCTGTACCAGAACCAGGTATGATTTTCGGTCTAGGCGCTATTGGTGCTGGTTTGGTTGCTTCCAACCTTCGCAAGAAAGGAAATAAAGCGTAGAATTGCAGTAACGGTTAGCTTCAGATTCTCTACTGCATAGACTCTACAGGAAGGCGGGTTGATCAACTTGATCAACCCGCCCTATATTTTTTAACCAGAAAAAAGGTTGTTTGGTGACTAACGGACTAATTCCTTAACCTTGGTCATAATACCGTTGGGGTCAATACCCTGATGAGGGAACTGTTCCCAGAGACCGCCACAACCTTCCTTGTGAGTAGCAAGATAGGCGTATTTAGGAGTATAGCCACCTTCTAGCAACCAGGAACCAAAACGGCTACCGAGTCCAGTGCGACGGTTAAAGGCTTCGACGACCATGACAAAGGGAGCGTTTCCGATTTTGGCTAACATATCTTCATCAACGACATTGAGGGTAGATTTATTAATTAACCCCACATCAATACCTTCTTGTTTGAGGCGCTCGACAGCATCTAAGGAACGGTACAAACTATCGCCAAAGCTGACAATATAACCAGCAGTACCCTCGCGAATGACCTCATCTTTACCAGGGATGAACTTGTAGCCGTGGCCAAAGAAATGATTTCCGTCACTGTTGAGAATATAGGGAACTTTGGAACGGGTAGAGAAGATAAACCGGAGTCCGGGGTCAAAAAATACGGCTTCGACACAGGCTTTCATCTGGTTAGCGTCGGCGGGGAAATACAAACGAGTTTCGTAACCGTCATCTAAGCCATTGTCGGCGAACATATTATTAATTCCGAAATGGCAGGTATTATCAGCCATGTCGTCAATGCCACTATGGGAGAAGTGACAGAGGACGTTGGAGTAATTCAGGCGCGCCATAGTGATTTCGGAAATGCACATTTCTAAGAAGGCGCTAAAGGTGCCGAAAATCCCCTGTTTGCCTTTTTCCATACCAAACCCGGCGGCGGCGGAGAAGTTACCGCGCTCCATAATACCGCCTTTGATAAAGATTTCTGGGTAGGCGGTGCGGATTTTTTGTAGACCACAGGAGCCTTCTAAATCGCTATCGACACAAAGGACTTTTTCTTTACGATCGCTATCTGTCATGGTAGCGAGAACGGAAACGACGGCATCCCCAAAGACGTTACGGTTGGAACCGAGATCGTCACTAGAACCGATGAAGGTGTAGTTTTGTTTAGGTGCTTGGATACCTTGTAGATATTTAACCGCTTCGGTGCGACCTTTGGCTTCCAAATAAGCGATCGCCGCCTTGACTGAAATCACATCATGACCGTGGGGGGAACCTTCGAGACCTTCAATTCCGACACACATTTTCCGACGGTTAATCACGGCAACGGGACCATCTGTATTAATAGCTTGGCAGATCAGACCATAGAGGCTATCAATATCTTCTCCATCTCCCTCTAGGACTTTCAGACCGTGACCGATAAGGGTTTGGGCGACTGTGTAGCCAGGAATATAATCAGAAGGGTGTCCGGCGATGGTGACATCGTTATCATCAATAATCAGTTTAACGTTAAGCTGTTGGGAGACAGCCAGACGAGCGGCTTCAGCATCATTTCCTTCCTGTTGAGAACCATCGGAACCCAGACAGAAAAGGGTTTTATTGGGGTTAGCCATGGCTACGCCGTTGACGTAAGGCCACATATGACCGAGACGACCGGAGCTAAATTTTACGCCGGGGGTGAGTCCTAATTCGGGGTGTCCGGGTAGTTTGGAATGTGCGGCGCGATAGCTCAGGAGCTGTTCGGCGGGCATAGAGCCTTCGAGTACGGACATTAAATATTGGGTAGCCACCCGGTGTCCGGCTTCGTCAAAGAAGATAGGGACGAATTTATCGGGGGAACCGCGAAATAAGGCATCAAGGATCATTACTTCTGGGGCGGTGTCGTAGGGTCCCCCTGTGTGTCCGCCAACTCCGCGCGCTGCGCCAGTGGCGGTGAAGAAAACGATCGCATCTCTGACCAGTTCAATATTAGCTTTCAGGGCCTTTCGTTGTTCGTCGGTTAGGGTGCTATTGGCTGGGTCAAGTTTCAGGTATTGGTAGGCTCCCAAGTCAATGGGGAAGACGGCTTGAGCAACAGTCATGAGTATTCCAGTTTAGATATGTCAACTTCATGGGCGATCGTGGTTGCTAAGGACTGCGATCGCCTTGATTTGATTGTTTCACATTTCGGCCCCACTTCAGCACTTACTCTCCACATTTCCCAAAAAAGTCCCAAATTATCCCGCCTATGTTTGACGGGGTGTCTGTTATCAAGAAACTGGGTCTAAAACCCCGTCCTTCTAGGACGGCTTTAATTGTAAATTTTTGTGGCAATATCGAATATTTTGTGCTGATGGCGTTAGCATAAGATAGGAGGTAAAGCCATGCTAGTTTTTGAGTTCAAAACCTACGGAAAACCAAGTCAGTTCATTGCAGTAGCTGAGGCAATTCGTACAGCACAGTTGGTCCGCAATAGCTGTTGGCGCTAGACGAACTCAATTCTCAAGCGAGACAAGCCAGCGCTGAAAGAGCTTGGTCAGCTAG
>NZ_JARPLU010000025.1:0-39132 GCF_032349615.1 Limnospira sp. PMC 1279.21
TTGGTCGTGGTTGAAAGCCCGCATTCGCCATTGTATTGAGCAGTTTGATTCTCTCGATGATGCCATGGATTCCGTTCTCAAAGCTGCGTCCTAACCACCTTGACTAATGCTATATGACCTTGAGTTCCCTGCCTTGTTTGGGGGTTCAATCCAAACGTTGGGACGTATAAACAGTTATGGGGAATGGTTCGAGGCTCCGACCTCTTATCCAGACTCGGGGCTGGCTTCCCCACTAGGAGGTGATTTCAGGCATAACAGCCTTATTTGGTCTCCTAAACATTTCGCACTCTCTACTCATTGTTATCATGGGGTCATAACTTCCCAATCAAAACAGTTTGTTTTATGACCTTGAGTTCCCTGCCTTGTTTGGAGAGGTTGAGTTCCAAACGTCGGGACATATAAACAGTTATGGGGATGGTCAGAGACGAGCCTCTTATATCCAGACTCGGGGCTGGATTCCCCACAGGGTGGTTATTTCAGGCATCTCAGCCTTATTTCATACCCGAATCGTCCGATACGAGGCAGCAAGACGTATAGCCTTACCTTTCCACCCCATGAAGGGAAAGCCATCGCTTAATCCAAAGATTGGCTGACTGTTCTCAAACAGGGGAAACAACAACCCAACAACAAACCGCCCACCCTGTAGGGGCGGGTGCTGAGATACGCCGCGCAAAAAACCAGCCAACTTTTTCTGTGATATTGAAATGCCTCGTATGGACGGCTTGGAACTTCTCTCCGGAATGCAGAAAGACCCACAACTCGAAGGTCTACCTATTGCTATGTTAACTTCTAGGGGCGCTGACAGACACCGCCAGATGGCTTATCAATTAGGCGCGAGAGGCTATTTTACTAAGCCTGCGCCTGTACGATGAACTGGAAGCCGCGGGGCGAATGTTACGCGCGTACTTTGTGGGAAACCGGCGATCGCTAAAGCATAATTTAGGGGCGGGTTGCCGTAAGTTTCTCATGATTATGGAATAATCACAACCCGGTTGCGTCCGTCTGCTTTGGCGCGGTAGAGAGCAGCATCAGCCGCCTGGATTAGGTCTATACCTATACTACCATGCTTGGGAAAGGCTGCCACACCGAAGGAGGCGGTGATACTGCCTAAATGTTGACCACCACTGGCTACTACAAGGGAGGCGATCGCCTCTCTAATTTGTTCAGCCCTCATGGAAGTATTTTCTAGGGAAGACCCCGGCAAAATTAGGGTCATTTCTTCACCCCCATAGCGACAAGCAACATCATATTCTCGCACCTTCTGTTTCAGCAGTTCTCCCACTTTTTGTAATACATAATCCCCCGCATCATGACCGAATGTATCATTAAAATGCTTAAAATTGTCTATATCCATCATGATGACCCCAATGGGGTGCTTTTGCCGTTGGGCGCGGGCTATTTCCTGACTCAAATATTCCTCTAAATAGCGACGATTAAAAAGTCCGGTGAGAGGGTCACGGATGCTCTGATGTTCCAGAGTGGCGCGGAGGTTTAAATTGGCGATCGCCATCCCTATCTGTTCCGCCACCGTATGAGCAAGCTGCTGTTTACCCTCAGATAAAGCCGTCGCCGAATCTGTACTTAGATAAAACAAACCCAAAGTCTCTCCCTGAGCCATCATCGGAACACACAATGTGCAAGATAGGGTAGAACTTACCTGAATATGTCGGCAAGAAATACCCCCTTTTTCATGATTACATAAATGTACCCTTCCCCGGCGCAAAGCCCAACAATCTTTCGGCACAAAAACCGAGACTGAGGTGCATTCTTTTCCCCAAGAAGAAATCATTTCCAGCGAGTCCCGGGAAGCCGCCATCAAAAAAATTCCGCCAGCACATTCTGGGAAAAGGGGTTCTAGCAAATAGCTAATCGCTTCACAGGCTTCTTGTACAGTCAAAGCCGCCTGCATAAAGTCGCTAATTTCACTCAAAAGCAACATTTCTGCATGGCGTTGATCTAGTTCATTGATCCGATTATTCAATTGTTCGTTTGCTAGACTTAGGGCTTTTTCCGATTGTTTAATTCCGGTGATATCACGGAAAGTAACCGCGAAACCATCCCCTAATTTGACCGAAATATTTTCAAACCAAAAGTCAATGCCATACTGGTTATAATAAAACTCTTTTTTCACGGATTTTTCCGATTCTACCACTTCCACATAGTGTTCAAATAAGCCACTTTCTTGATACTCTGGCAATTCCTCCAGTAACCTTTTCCCAATTAACTCATCTGCTGATTTACCGACTACTTTACCAGCGCTAGGATTCACCAATAACCATTCAAAATCAATAATCTTACCCTGTTCATTCCGAACCGAACGAAACGCCATAATCCCATATTCGGAACTATTCAGAATCCCACTAAGCTGCATTTCCGAAGTTTTTAAGGCTTCTTGAATACTCACCAGTTGACTAATATCAGTTAATAAGCTAATAGCCCCCACAAAGTTACCCTGGTTATCTAACTGATGCGTAGTAGAAACGATCGCCCACAAAGCCGTCCCATCTCGGCGTTGAAATTGACAGGTATGCTGTTCCTGAATACCTTGCTTTCTCCTTTCCAGGTAGTTGAGGGCTTCAAGTTGGTCTTCAGAGTTCAAGAAGTCCATTAACCCCATACCTAGCATTTCCGATGGAGTATAACCCAGCATATCTGCCATTCGCTGATTCACAAAGGTAGTTTTAGCGTCCCCATCAATTATCCACACCCCCTCTAGGGTAGTTTCAATAATGCTGCGATAACGCGCCTCGCTTTCTGCAAGTGCAATTTCGGAGTTTTTGCGATCGCTAATATCAATATGACAGCCTACCATCCTCTTCGGATTACCATCGTCGTCCCACTCAATCACCTGTCCAGAACACACCACCCAAACCGTGGAACCATTCTTGTGGCGATATCGAAGTTCGTTGTAGTAGGGGATTTTACCACGACTTTTTATATGTTTTTCAAACATATCGAATACTCGCGGTAAATCTTCTGGAACAATCAGTTTTTGCCAACTTTCCGGTACGTTGGGGATTTCGTGATCCTCATAGCCAAACATACGCTTAAAGCCGGGACTCATATATTCTTTATTACCAGGAATATCCCAATCCCAATATCCCGCTAGGATGATATCTAAAATATTATCTAATAGTTTCACTTCCCGGCTAATAGATTCAGCCTGTTGTCGCATAGCTTCCGCGCGGATATGTTCCTGTTCTAATTCTTTTTGTAGGGTGATGTCTTGGATAGTTCCATCAGATATAATGGGCTGATTATTATCATCATAAATAGTCTGGCAATATTCTTGTGCATACTTAATCCTACCATCATTGAGTAAAATCCGGTAACTCACACTATAAGACTGGCGATCGCATAGATGTTGGTTATACATATCATTGACTAAATCGCGATCTTCGGGATGTATAAGGCTGATCAATTGCTCGTGGGTATAGCTAAAGTTTTCCGGTTCAATTTCAAAGAAAGCAAACACCTCCTCAGACCATGATAATGTCTGGGTTTTATGATTGAGATTCCAAGTTCCAAGTCCGGCAATTTTTTGAGCTTTCCGCAGTTGATTTTCCGTTTTTCTGAGTTCCGCTTCTACCCTAGTTTTTTCCTGTAATTCTACCTGTAATTTTTGATGGATAGTGGCTTGTTTAAGGGCGATCGCTAATTGTACAGCTAACGCTTGTAGTAGTTCCACTTCTTCCGTTTTCCATTGGCGTGGATGTTCACTTTCAGTAACATTAAGCAGACCCCAAAGTTGATCACCACACAGCAGAGGTAGTAAAATTTTAGCGCGGGTATGAAGGCGGATCAGCATCTCTCGATGGCAGTCCGTCATTTCTGTGGTATAAATATCCGACACTACCCTAATCTTTCCTTGGCGATAAATCTCCGCTTGGTTTTCCTGAAACCAGGTATCTGCGATGCGTTCTCCCATCAAAGAAAAAGGCGAATTAGTAGACTCTGCGACAACTACCGTTTCCCAATTATCGCCAAACTGCCAAATATTAACGCGATCGCATTTTAGCACCTGTCGCACTTGGTCAACAGTCGTATCCAAAATGGTCTGTAAATCTAGGGATGAGCGAATTTTCGTCGCTAATTCTGATATTAACTTTTCGCCTTCAGCCCGCTTGCTTAATTCAGCAGTACGCTGTTTAACCTGTGCTTCTAATTCAGCCGCCCGATTTTCTAAGAGTTTGAATTTTTCCGATTCTAGCCGCGATACCTTTTCCTCGAGCAACTCCGCCAATTTGTAGAGTTCCAACGGATTCAAACATTGCAGCAAACTGCTTTGGGTGACTATTCCTAATAGTTCACCCCTTGACCCCGTGACTATCACCCGCCCCAGGCGGCGCTGTTCCATTAGTTGCTGAACTTCCCATAAATTCTCCTGTGGTTTAATGGTAAATAACGGGGAACTCATCATATTTTCAGCCCGGATATTTTCCCAGTTTAAACTCAAGGATTGAAACTGCACTAAATCTCTCTCGGTCAAAATTCCTACGGGAATTGGCATAGCATGATCACCATGACCCTGAGTTTCCACAATTACCACACAACTCACCCGTCTTTCCGACATTAACCGGGCTATTTCTAACATGGTCTGATCACAGTTAGCAGATACAACATTGCGGGTCATCACTTCCGAGACTAACCGCAACCGTAATAAGTCAATGGGGCGCATCAATTTTCGCAGACTCTCATGGGTCACCAGTCCCACTAAGCGATCGCTATCATCAACTATAGGTAAATGTCGAATGCGGTGCTTTTGTAGTAAGTTAATTGTAGTCAGTGAGTCAGTAAGTTCTGATTCCCGTACAGTAATTACAGAGGGAGTCATTACTTCCTGAATTAGCAACTCTTCCAGATTTTGCTGTTGGGCGGCTAGACCCACAATATCGCGCTGTGTCAGGATGCCAACCACCATTAGGTCTTGCAACACTATTACACAAGTTAAGTGGCTGTATAGGTCTGGTTCTGACTCGGATATTGATATATTATCAGTCATCTGGCACTGAAGGCGGACACCACTCATACAGGCGATCGCTTCCATGACGGTTAAATCACCTGATACTACCAAAGGATCTCGAATTATCGCTGATTTGACTTCTGGTTGCATAGCTGATCTCAAGAAAATTTCACTGGGGAATATGTTTTGATCTAATCAAGACACAAACTAGACTAAAGTTGAGCTGACCAGATTATATAATATTTATGGTTAGATTACCATCAGCATTGATAATTAACCCACAACCAGAGCAATTTACCTTGAGTTTCTACTTTTTTCATCTCCAGCCGCCCAAGCCGCAGCCGCCGTTTCTGCCGTAATACTAACTACCCGATAAAAAGCGATCGTCCCCAATAAAATACCGGGGGCGATCGAGCTTTCTAATAATCCCAAAGCTGTAGCTTCAAACACTCCCAAACCTCCCGGAGCGCCCGGAACCACCAACCCTAATAACCAGGCTAAACTAAAAGCACCAAAAACCCTCGGCACTTCCAGCCAATTAAAATACCCCATAGCCACCAGAGTTATCATAAACCCAATGCCCCGTAAACCCACAAATCCCAACTCTCCTAACAAAGGCTTAATCGGATAGCGTTGTAGTTGTATAGGTGTAGATGGTTTTTCCTCTGTATTCGCCAAATTATTCGACCTTAATTTAACTCTTCCTAACCACCCCAAAACCGGATTTAAAATCCCCGGATGAACAGCACCTAAAACCACAATTAGACATAAAATTTGCAACCATAAATGAGCAGTATTGATAGTTATCAAAGCTATCAATAAAGCCGCTGCCGCCATCAATAACGGCTCTAGTAAAACACTTAAAGTTGCTATACCTAAAGCTATATCCGCATTTTTAACAGCTATAATACGCCCATAAAAATGCCAAATATTACCAGGAATATACTTAGCAATATTAGTTTTCAAATAAATCTGTAGTCCCCGGCGATAATTAATCCCCGCATCACCCACAGATTGAAACTCCCTTAAAATCAATAACCAGACCCAGGCAGACCATAAATGAGCCAGAAAAGTGACTGCCAAAGCCATGGCTAAACATCCCCAACTTTTGCCAGTAATTTGCAGTGATGCCACCTCTCGCCAGTGGTTTTTAATAGCCGTAGCCAGGAAAAATAAAGTCATGCCCAAAACCAGCCAGCGTAACCAAGGTTTACACCGAGATATATAGGATTTCAAAACTTAACCCTCTGTCTATGAAACCTACCAAAAGCATCAAAAGGATAGCTAGAAACTACCCGACCCACGCCGATAAAATGTTCGGCATAATATTGACTAACCGGATTATTTGCGTGGTGCCACAACTCATCATAACCAATGCCATTGTTACCATGTTCCGGGCCGGAACTATGTATATATTGACCATCACCCAAATAAAGACCGACATGAGTAGTTTTAGATGTTGTACCAAAAAAAACTAAATCCCCTGGCTGCATTTCCCAGATAACTGGTGGTATAGGTTGAACAAACGCCTGTTGTTGATAAGCGTCTCTGGGTAGCCAAATACCCTGTTGAGAAAAAGCAGCTTGTATCAAACCGGAACAATCATAATTAGGTCCGACCGTCCCTCCCCATAGGTAAGTATTACCAATTTTTGCAGCTTGGTGACAAAATGCGATCGCCTTATTTATTGCCTGATTAATCGTTTCGGATGATATAATTGTACGGGGTAATGGTGATGGAGGCTTTAGCAAATGTTCAACATCCCCCGCAGCCAACCAACCCGGGTAATCATCCTCCCACAATTGCACAGGTATAGCTGAAATATTCTCAGCCGTGTTAACCTCAAACAGGCGCAGGTGTCGTCCAGTAGCCGCCTGAGTTGCCAGAGTGCTACACTCAGGAGAATCATAAATATTCAGATCACCTTTGCATTTATACTCAACTGGGAGTAGCTTTAGTGACACTGTAGCATCAGTGCCAACAACTGTCGCCACCTTCCCCAAAATATCCGATAATCCATCAACGACCATATTTGTCACCAATATTGAAAACTAATTTCCTGTTATGGCATTTTTCCATCCAGACCCAAAGATACAAACTCTTGGCACAAGCATTATAGAGGCAACCCGGAGTAAATTTCCAGGACTAAGCGCCAATCAAATAGCCATGACCTGGGTAATTTATGACCCGCCAGTTTCTGTGAATACCGGAGGCGCACTTACTCCCGAAGAATTTTGGAAATATCCTGTTAGGGGGTTTGCATATCGGGGAATTGAACGCATTTATCCAGCCAGTGTAGTTAAACTATTCTACTTGGTGGCTGTTTACGAGTGGGTGGAAAAGGGTATGTTGCAAATCTCTCCCGAGTTAGAACGTGCCATTAAAGATATGATTGCACATTCTAGCAATGATGCTACCAGTTTAGTAGTGGATGTATTAACTGGAACCACCAGCGGTCCCGAATTATCACCCGGTCCCTTCGAGACTTGGAAATATCAACGAAATATCATTAATCGCTATTTTCAATCCCTGAATTGGCCGGAACTTGAATCAATTAATGTCAATCAAAAAACCTGGTGTGATGGTGCCTATGGTAGGGAAAGAGCCTTTTTAGGGGAACTGATGGAAAACCGTAATATGCTGACAACTAATGCCACAGCCAGGCTAATACATAGCATTGTCGGAGGTGTAGCAGCATCTTCGGAAGCCTCTCAAACAATGATGCAATTGATGCACAGAAATCTTGAGCCAGCAGCCTTAGCAGAAGACCCCGAAAATCAGGTTAAGGAATTTTTAGGGGAGGGACTACCTGAGAATGCTAAGTTATGGTCAAAGGCGGGCTGGACTTCTCAAGTTAGACATGATGCAGCTTATATTGAAATTCCCGATTTACTACCGTATTTATTAGTAGTTTTTACCGAGGGTAAATCCCAAAGTAAAAACCCGGAGATTTTACCCTATATTTCTCAATTAGTGGTAGCTGCCATGAAAGATAGCATAGGCGACTGGCTACCCCACCAACCCTAAACCCCAACCATAAGTGCGTCAGACCTGAACATCTCAGGTGAAAGTTATCATGGCTCTCTCTGACGCATCTTACCAATTTTGGTCAAGGGAATATATAATGGTTGAAATTGTCAATTTATCCGTCTGAGGTATCCTACCAATTGACGCACTCACGCGCAATGATCAGGTTTTATATGGTAACATATTATGAAGATTATTAAAACTGCGTTTTATGTAAAAATTGCCTTGGGTCTAGTGGCTTCGGTGTTCAGTCAGCAAGTAGCGGAGGCGAGTTTACCCAGGACTACAGATACTCAAGAAACTTGTGATATTTTAGTGTTTGGTGGCGGACTAGCAGGCGCAGCCACAGCCTATGAGGCATTATTAGCAGGTCGGACAGTTTGCTTAACGGATATTACTGACTGGGTAGGGGGTCAAATTTCCTCCCAGGGAACCTCGGCTTTGGATGAACGCGCCACACAACGATCGCTATTATTTTTCCCGCGAGGATACCTAGAATTGCGCGATCGCATCAAAGAAAAATATGGGATTTTGAACCCTGGTGCTTGTTGGGTAAGCGAGTCTTGTTTCCGACCTTATGACGGTCACGCCATTTTATTATCAATGCTACAAGATGCGGCAAAACAGGGTAAAGGTACTTTAAAATGGTTTCCTAATACTGTTCCCAAATATGTAGAAATAGCAGATAGACAAATTCTCAGTGCGATCGCCATTCAACATC
The DNA here is from genome assembly GCF_032349615.1 of Limnospira sp. PMC 1279.21. Lineage (NCBI taxonomy): Bacteria > Bacillati > Cyanobacteriota > Cyanophyceae > Oscillatoriales > Sirenicapillariaceae > Limnospira > Limnospira sp. PMC 1279.21. The sequence goes on from NZ_JARPLU010000025.1 coordinate 8,712, forward strand.
AAGCCGCCCCCGGTACACCCCCCCTAAATAGCGAACCCCTATCCCAAATTATTGAAGATGCTTACAGTTGGGAAGACTCACCCCGCCTCACGAAAACCATTATCGAATTTCTCCCCGCCAATACAGATAAACAAACCGCTAACTGGTACGTGGTAGAAGCCACAGAAACCGGGGAAATTATCGGAATGACCAATATTCCCCACAACTTGGGTATAGACCCACGCAACCCCCTAGAACCCACCTCCTCCAGCGTCACCGGAGACCCCTATTGCACCCAGGGTTTCACCTATACCTTCGCCATGAAAGCCCTCGCCGAGCCAGAACCCATCGAAAAACCACCATTTTACGAACGCTATGCGCCCTACTACAGCTATGAATTGCAGCGATTAGCTAATTTTACCCTAGTGTTTACTTACCGTCGCATTCACAGCGAAAACCCAGAAGGACCTTTTCACCCCGACCCACGCAGGTGGACTATTTATCCAGGGGATATCTCCATGCAAAACTGGACTTGGGGCAATGATTACCGTCCGGGAACCTCTCAGGACAATTTAATCCTAACTCCCCGACAACTAGCCGCCAGCGGGCAGCTAGAACCCGGAAATTGGATGGGCGGACTACGGGTGCAGTCCTTGCAATATGGCGAAGAAAATGCCAAAGGTTTCTTTTATTGGTTAATCAAGGGGACTACTGATTCTCAATTGGGCGATGGTGTGAAAAATAAGTACCCACTACATCGATTTTTGAGAGGATTTGATCAGCCCATGGGAACCGCCCACGGACTCTCTAAGTTTCCCTATATGCGAGAGGCGCGACGGATTATTGGTCGCCCTTCCTTCGGTCAACCTCAAGGGTTTATGATTTGGGAAACTGATATTTCTCGTAATGATTTTGCCGGGGATTTTTACCGGGAAAATCTCTCGGCATCAGAATTTAGGGAGTTATGGATGGCTTTGGCTGGGTTGGAATTACCAGCTTTAGTCGCTAGAAATCAAACCGTTGAACAGACTTCCCGCAGAGGAAGATCTACCATTTATCCTGATACGGTGGGTATTGGACATTATGCGATCGATTTTCACCCATGTATGACTTTAAGCCCCCACGAAACTCCCGGAAATACTGAAAGAGAGGGAGAACGTCTCGGACAAGGACAGGCTTACCCCTTCCAAATTCCTCTCCGGGCTATGATTCCCCAGGAAATTGATAATTTATTAGTGGTGGGTAAAAGTATTGCTACTAGCCATATTGCGGCGGCGGCTTACCGGGTGCATTCCTTTGAATGGTCTTCGGGTGCGGCGGCGGGAATGACGGCGGTTTTTGCTTTTGATAATGATGTTTTTCCCTATCAATTAGTGGCGGATTTACCAAGGCGATCGCCTTTACTAGATGAGTTACAATGGTTCATCCAAGAAAATGGTAATCCTATCGCATTTCCCCGCACTTCCATTTTTAACCGTTCTTGGGAAAATTGGAGATAATTTTTGACATTTGACTAGAGTTAACTACTAGCATTAACTCGGTAATAATGCTTAAACAATGAATCTAAAACTGATCAGATGAAGGAGATTATAGTTCACCAAGTAGATATTACACACTACCGATTAGTAGAACTCTGCCAACTTGCTGATCAAGCCAAGCCTTTCTACCAATGGGTAGAAAAAAACGCCAAAAAGATAACAGGTTCTCATAAAGAACTCAACGAGATTATGATGTCAGCCACCCGAGATGAAATGGCATCTATTATTTATGCTTGCTACGCAGAACCGGAAGAAAAGCGTCCTTTACTCTTTGATGGTATTGGCAGAGTTTACCCCCACCCAAAAGCCTGCTTTTACTTTTTTGCCTGGATGATTAGAGATGCACCTCAGCAGAGGTTAGCACCCCTAATAAGTCGATGGAAAAAGGAGGTCATGCACATTTATTTACTCGGGATATTATGGGGGCTGTACAGGACTTAAAATCATCGGGAAGTCCATGCTATATTATAGTGGTTATCATCGCCAATAACTGGTCAATATCAGAAATAACAACCATTACCAATCAAATGGACATGGTTTTTCATTTTAATTTGAATCCTCTTTTGTGGTTTTGATGAAGCCAGTCAAATTAAGTTAAATAAGTATATACAAGGTGTTTTAGATAATGGATAATCTCATCCATATTATTAATAAAGTTCTGTTGGGGGATATCCGCACTGTATCTGTAATTATTCCTGATAATTCTATCCAAGCCATAATTACTAGCCCTCCCTATTTTGGGCATCGAAATTACACCGGAAAAGATGGCTGTGCCAACGAGATAGGTAGAGAAGCAAATGTAACCGATTATATTAATAATCTGGTCACCTGCTTTGAAGTGGTAAAACCCAAACTAAAAAATAATGGTTTGCTGTGGCTGAATTTAGGTGATACTTATCGGAATAAACAACTTGAGGGTGTTCCTTGGCGGGTGGCATTTGCTCTCAAAGATAGGGGTTGGATTCTCCGCAGTGATATTATTTGGAAAAAGCCAAATGCTATGCCATCCTCTGTGAAAAATAGACCAACTACTGACCATGAATATATTTTCATGTTTTCTAAAAACACTGATTATTATTATGATGCTGATGCCATTAGGGAACCTCATATCACATTTACCGAACAATCAAAAATGAGAGGCGGTAGGAATCATTTTGGGAAACGAAATAGCACCCCAGAAAATGGCAAAAACTCCGGTAATCAGAATTTGCATGATGGTCGATGGGACCAAGCATTTCACCCCAAAGGAAGAAACAAGAGAACTGTTTGGGAAATACCCCTCGGTAAGTTCAGGGATGCACATTTTGCGGTTTATCCAGAAGATTTAGTTAAAATATGTCTACTGGCATCAACTCGTAAAGGAGATCTGGTTTTAGACCCATTTACTGGTTCAGGTACTACCGGAGTTGTTGCTATTAAGCATGACAGAAAGTTTATTGGCTGCGAACTGGTCAAGACCTATCAAAAAATGGCTCAAAATAGAATTGATGAAATTATTATTCAACCCAGCCTGTTCACGCTGCCCAATTAATTAATATTAATAATCTCCTCAAAATTATGGTGGTATGCTATACTATCCATCTAGGTGATTAAGATGCTGCTAAACACTATCACAATTCCCTGATTTTGTGGGTGGGATACCATGGAAAATCTCACCAATTAACTCTATTGCATATTAACGATTAATTGACCATCAGTTTAACTCAATTATGAATCAGACTTCCTCGACTACATTACCAAAAGTTACTGGAAACTCGGTTCAGAAAAATGCGCCTTGGCTGTATGCTTTCTGGAAGTTTTCCCGACCACATACCATTATCGGAACCAGTCTCAGTGTGTTGGGGTTGTTTACGATCGCATTTAGTGATCAACTTAATCCTACTACATGGGAAAATCCCCTTTTTGTCCCCACCAATTTAATCATCCTGCTGATTAGTTGGATAGCCTGTCTGTGTGGGAATATCTATATTGTCGGTCTTAATCAATTAGAAGATATCGAAATAGACGTAATTAATAAACCCGATTTACCTTTAGCGTCTGGGGTATATTCTCGCCGCCAGGGTCAAATTATCGTAGCCACTACAGGGATATTAGCGGTTATTTTAGCCGTGGTTGGGGGGCCTTTTTTGGCAGCTACTGTTGGGATTAGTTTAATTCTCGGCACCGCCTATTCCCTCCCTCCCATACGCTTAAAAAGATTTCCAGTTTGGGCGGCATTATGTATATTTACAGTCCGGGGGGTGATTGTCAACCTGGGGCTGTTTTGTCATTTTAGCCAGCAGTTATCAACCCCCCAATTATGGCAAATTCCGGTAATACCCCCGACGGTTTGGGTGTTAACCCTATTTATTTTGGTGTTTACGTTTGCTATTGCCATTTTTAAGGATATCCCCGATATTGAAGGCGATCGCCAATATCATATTACCACCTTTACCATCCGCCTCGGAACCGTAGCCGTATTTAATCTAGCTAGGGGAGTAATCACCATCTGTTATTTAGGGATGATGGCGGCGGCTTTCCTAGTTTATGAAAGTTTAAACCCAGTATTTTTAGTGATGACTAATCTGATATTACTGAGTTTTATGTGGTGGCAAAGCACCAGTGTAGACCTAGGGGAAAAACAAGCGATCGCCAATTTTTACCAACTCTTATGGAAACTGTTTTTTCTGGAATATATACTATTCCCCATCGCCTGTTTATTAGGTTAATTCCAAAAATTAGTGATGCCATACCCCAACTCGCGCAGCATTGACCGCAGCAGAGGTAAACTCAGACCAATCACATTAGTATGACAGCCATCTAACCTATCAACAAAAGCCCCCCCTTTCCCTTCAATCGCAAAACATCCCGCACAGTTCAAAGGTTCTCCGGTCTCCACATAAGACCGGATTTCCTCCTGATCAACAGTCGCAAAATGCACATGAGTTATGCGAGATAAAACCAAAAGTTTGGGTTTATTCAAATCCAGTAAAGCATGACCAGTATAAAGCTGTCCGACATTACCACTAAGATTTTGCCAACGGGCGATCGCTTCTAGTTTATCAGCAGGTTTCCCGTAAATTTCACCCCCCATTACCAACACCGAATCACAGCCCAAAATTAGCGCATTTTTGCCGTTTGCCAAATAGCTATGGGGATGGTCTTTTAACCGTCTCCCCACAGCTTCCGCTTTGGCTTTAGCGAGTTGTTCTACCAATGCAGTCGGATCATCAATCTGAATGCTAGACTCATCAAAATCACTCTTAATTACTACTGGCTCAATTCCCACAGTTTTTAAGAGTCTATGTCTGGCTGGGGAAGCAGAAGCCAGGACGAAAGTGATAGCTGAGTCCACCATATCAGAATCTCCGTTAATAAACAGTAAACGATCGCACCACTTGTTCTAACAGAGTTTTGCTTTTTTGCCAACGCTGTTCACTGGTGGATATATTCAAGGTAAACAACTTACCCCGACTGATAGCAATACTAGCGAAATCATGCCGTTTTTGCTGATTAGGAAGAGTCACAGCATATTCCAGTAAATAGTAAGTATTATTGGTGGATTCTCTTTTCCCAGCATTCACCAACTCGGCTGTCCGACCCGAACCTTCTGGGGCGATCGCATTTTTACTGAGAGTATATCCCACCTCTGTGGGAGTGCCAATTTCCTCTAAACTATCACCCCTAGTCACAGAACTAATCACCACACTAACATTTTCGGTGGAGTCGATCATATCGTGAAAAACCACATCGGGTCCATTAGAGACCCTCACCTCCACCCAACCGTTAGGGTAAAGAAACTCATAGCCATCTGCTGTGTCCACAAAACTTTTTAGACCTCCCCCGGTGGCTACACATCCCCCCAGGGTGAGACTAACAACAACTAGGATAATTGATGCAATTCGTTTGAACATTGAAACACATTTCCATTACTGCAAAATCGATGCTTGATCGAGTCTTGAGCGACTCTGACAGCGATCGACAGTATAACCATTGTCCCATTAATCGGCTGTTTAACTCTGGTTAGGTCAAATTTAACTCAACCTGTCGTTGCACATTTATTAAAACTCGATCGCCACGGGTAAGGCTGTATTCAGCTTTCCAGACTCCTGGAAGTAGACTAGCGCCAGAATTTCTTTGTCCCACATAGCCGACCCAGGTGAGACTGGGAGATTGAATGCGGTCATTATGGTCAACTACCACATTACCTCTGGGGTCAATCATCCGATATTTCACCTCATCCCCCGCTAAAATACCATAGGCTTGTACCCAGAATAATAGGGCGGGAATTTGTGCGGACAAGACGGTTTCTGAATGCTTCCCATCCCAAAGTTGGTCCATGTCGGGGGGTTCTGTGGAAAATCCCGCCCTAATTAAACCTGTGGGATTATACCCAGAGGGTTGATTCCAAATCGGATCTAAGCTAATCTGACAACCGGGTGAGGAGGTCGGACCGACAAAAGGATCAACTACCTGTCCTTGGTGGGTAACGGTGATGTGAACATGGGGAAAGGAGGTTAAACCGGATGTTCCCACCATTCCTAACACTGTGTCAGTATTGACGCGATCGCCTGATTTAACCGCCACACTACCCCGCCGCAGGTGACAATATTGAGTTTCCCAACCTTTTCCGTGGTCAATAACTACCCCATTACCGCATTCTTGACCCTCTACCCTTGACCTTTCCGCAGGATGTCTAATTCGCCGATCTTCGACTCCATCACGGACTCTTAATACCTGACCAGAGGCTGATGCAAATACGGGGACTCCTTTGGCCATCATTCTTTCATCGGGAATGGCAAAATCTGTTCCTTTATGACCATCATAGGTTTGACGACCACAGCCAAAATCTACGGCTTGGGGACTCGGATCGCGATCGGTGTATAAAATCACTAAACAATCTTTATTTAATTCACATTTCAGCGGTGGAGACAAACTCACACTATCTGTGGCGATCGCCACTGTATCCGGTTCGGAATTAAGGCTGAAACTGATTGACGGAGGAACACAACCTATCAGCAGTGATAGTCCTAACCCCAACATAAATAAGCATAGATATCGCAGGTGTTTGAGCATTTGTCAGATGTTGGATATGTCTTATATGTGTCGTTAGTAATTATAGCAAATCCCTAATCGGGTTGGCCTTACTCTTTACGCAGTCGCCAGCCACCAGAAGATATGTGGGTAATTTTCTCCAGTTATTGGGTAATTTCTGGCAGTAAAAACCACGGAAAATCAGGATAGTTAAATTGCCATAATATGGCATTAATTTCAGTAATATATAAATGGGTAGTTGGGGAAAATTCCGGTGCTAATTCAGTCAAGCGATCGCTAGGAATGGCAAAAGCTAGATGTCTCATTTGTTCCCGTAAATCTGGGGGTGGCTGTTCACCATCATCATAAATATAGGGGTCTCCCCACAGGGGATAAGCGTGCATTCCATTAATACCGACTACCTTTCCCCAACGGTCTAACAGGGGGCCGCCACTCATGCCTTTTTGGATCGGATTAGTATAGCCAATTTGATAACCGTTTTTAAAGGGTTTTTCGGGAATTAAAGAGACTCTCCCTCTGGTTAAATTCAATCCTTTATTTCTGGTGGGAGGGTATTTTTTATCCGGGAATTTGGCGAGGGATGATTTGGGATTAAATAGATGATCTAATGATGGTTTTTTGTCTATCAGTTTGCCATGATTATTGTGAAAGTTAATGGGTTGAATATTATCGGCATCTATCGGAAATGGAAAACCCGCCCCAAATACTTTATCACCGGGTGAGAGAGTAGCGGAAGGATGGAAAGAAGCGATCGCATAATTTTGAGGTTTACCCTGAAACTGAATCAGGGCTAAATCTTGTCCTTGTAAGGAATAATTCTTGAGTAAATCGGCTTGATAAATCTGACCATCAGGAGTTTGGATTAAATAGGGAGATTCCTCGGTATTGATGACATGATCATTAGTCAAAACCGTATATAAATCACCTTCTCTTTTAATGATAATTCCCGACCCCCAAGCTGACCCAGAAATGATTTTGACTGTAATTGATTCAGCGATCGCCTTCAACTCTTGAGGGCTACAAGGTCGGCATTCACCCTCGCCACATACCGGATTAGTAGAGCAAGTAATGGCGGGTAACTTATTAGGTAGAAAAAAATAATCTAAATGATGCTGCCAAATTCCCGAAAAATTAGCAATTAAAAAAGGCAGTAATAGCATATAAATCCTCATCAAAAACTGCCATGATTAATTATTCCTGCCCCCTCCTCACGCCCAGGACCCCTCAACTAAGGAGGCAGAAGGATCAGCATTTAATCAGAATTAAAAGTAATTTGCTGATCTAGGTATTCTTGGAAATCCAAATATAGACGGGAATCAGTTTCCGACAAAGGACCAGCATTAGCATTAGCTTGTAGAGCAAAAAGCTGTCGGATAGTGCGGCGAGCATCTTGATTAGGTTTGAGAGTAAATAGAACCCCCAAACAGGGACCATCCTTAGCATCAGAAACACAGATAACTGGCTGTCGATTAACAGTTCCTGTAGTCACATAATTAAGTAATCCGCGCTCATAGAACTCCTGAAATTTAGCCGAAACTTGGCGACAGCGAGTTTGTGGCACATAACCAGCCTGATTAAAAACCAAAGAAACCCAACGAATTACGGGAAAAGTACCCCGCGAGTTGCGGACAAAAGTAGTAGGGACATCATCATCACTACGTCCACAAAAAAACTCTTGTTCCACTACTGTATTATATCGCTGATGTGGCTGATATAGCTGATGTCGATGGCGCGGAAACTGTGTGATTTCGGTTTCTTCAGCGGCTGTGCCATTAGAAACAAAGAAAGAAGCGATCGCCATCGCTCCTCCCGTGGCTAAATTAAAGAGATATTTTGGTTTCATTGTCCTTAGAACCAGATAACTGAATAGATCAAAATTCCGAACCAGAATTGTTCCGTTGCTTCCAATTGACCCCTAATCGTTTGAGATAGTCCCACCCCCGCTGGGGCCAAACGTGCTGGCGGCCAGTGCGTTCAGCAATCCACTGGGCTACCTTGGGGCCAGACCAGGGTCCCCCATCAGGAGCCGGACCTTGCAAAGCCTGCTTGAGTTCCTTTTGCTGTGATTTAGTCAAAAGCGATCGCGCCACAGGGGGCTGGCGATCGCGACTACGGTTTCTCACCGAAGGTGGGCCCTCGTGGTTATAACGTCGGATAATCTCTTTGGCGTAGTCGTAATTTAACCCCACAACCTCTGCCGCCTGTTTGATCGTCCAACCGCTGCCAACCAAATGAAGAAGATGCCACCGACGCGACTCAGTAGTATCTCTAGCTTGTCGGTAACGGTTTTTGAGATCATCAACCGATAAATGGGGTTCAATATGAGCCTTTGGTGGCATACCTCCTCATCTCATCATCCACAACACTGCTTGATCTATCGTCAGTTTGGCAAAATTTCCGGATCAAACAAAAATTTAGCGATCGCCACTGATCAGGTAGTAAAGTGTTACCAATTTTTCGCTAAACTCAAATATTAGAACTAAAACAGAGGAGACCGCATGGCATCGATCTGCGAGTTGCACCAACAACTGGTAAATAAAGAACGCTCTGCTGTGGAAATCACCACCGAAGCGCTCGATCGCATTAATAAACTAGAACCCACACTTAAAAGTTTTCTGTGTATTACCGCAGATCGAGCCTTAGAACAAGCCCGACAGGTCGATGCTAAAATTGCAGCCGGAGACGAAATCGGATTATTAGCAGGCATTCCCATAGCCGTCAAAGACAATATGTGTACGGAAGGGATTACCACCACCTGTGGCTCGAAAATTCTCGCGAACTTCGTGCCTCCCTATGAGTCCACTGTGACCACCAAACTCATAGAAGCCGGAGCAGTTATACTCGGAAAAACCAACCTAGATGAGTTTGCGATGGGAAGTTCCACCGAAAACTCAGCCTTTCAAATCACCGCTAACCCTTGGGATATAACCAGAGTTCCCGGAGGGTCCTCTGGCGGGTCAGCAGCAGCCGTAGCAGCCAACCAGGCAGTAGTTGCCCTTGGTTCGGATACAGGGGGTTCCATTCGTCAACCAGCCTCATTCTGTGGAGTTGTAGGCATGAAACCCACCTATGGGCTAGTATCCCGCTATGGGTTGGTAGCTTATGCTTCTTCGTTGGATCAGATTGGCCCCTTTGGTCGCACGGTCGAAGATGCGGCGATTTTGCTAAATGCGATCGCTGGTTACGACCCCAAAGACTCCACCAGTCTTAACGTAGAGATCCCCAACTATAGCGATTTTTTAAAGCCCTCCCTCAAACCCAGAAGCAAAATCAAAATTGGGGTAATTAAAGAAACCTTCGGGGAAGGCTTAGATCCCGTAGTAGAACAAGCCGTTACTAAAGCGATCGATGTCCTGCAAAGCCTAGGCGCAGAAATTCAGGTCATCTCCTGTCCTCGGTTCCGCTATGGTCTACCCACCTACTATATTATCGCCCCCAGCGAGGCTTCCGCTAATCTCGCCCGCTATGACGGGGTTAAATATGGTTTCCGCACTCCTGATGCTGATAACCTGATTGAGATGTACGCCAAAACCCGCGCCGAAGGCTTTGGGGCGGAAGTCAAACGTCGGATCATGGTAGGAACCTATACTTTGTCTGCTGGTTACTATGATGCCTATTATCTGAAAGCCCAAAAAGTCCGCACCCTGATTAAACAAGATTTCGATCGCGCTTTTACTCAAGTAGAGGTCCTAGTTTGTCCTACCTCTCCCACCACCGCTTTTAAAGCCGGAGAAAAAACCTCTGACCCCCTGAGTATGTATCTTTCCGACCTGATGACAATTCCCGTCAATTTAGCCGGTTTACCCGCGATCAGCGTTCCCTGTGGATTTGACAGTCAGGGTCTCCCCATTGGAATGCAGTTAATTGGCAAAGTTCTCGGCGAAAGTCGTCTGTTTGAAGTCGCCCATGCTTATGAACAAGCCACCCCTTGGCATAAGCATAACCCAAACATACCCAGCTCATAGTTAACTATTCCCCATAAATCTCTACTGAGGAAGTGCTGTCAATAGTCCACCGGGGAGAATTAGCGGCGGTGTCTGGTGAACTGACCAAAGCCCATAAATCGGATATATCTGAATCGATTTCTGAGAATAGCAGTTTCATGGTTTTTTCATCCCCCGCGTCCGCCGCTTGACTGAGGGGGGCTAGGGTTTCGGCAACAGCGGTTTGGCGTTCTAACTCCTGGGTGGAGGCGAGAATATTACCCAAGCCGTTGATGATCCTCCGTAAACTATCGCGCAATCTCGGATCTCCTGTCAAATCTTCAATATCTGCGGTCACTTTCTGCATATTTTGCAGGGTGGAACGGGCCGAGTCTAGGGTTTGTTGCAGTAAGATTATATTATCCGGGTTGTTGACACTCTGAGAAACATCTCGCAAGTTCTCCGAGGCGATCACGGCATTGGCTGATAAGGTTTCCAGATTGGTTAATAGTTCCCCCTGTTCAAATCGGGCTATAACTGGGGTTAGTGTAGCGATCGCTACACTCAATTCCTGGCTGGTTTCATTAATATTATTTAAGGTCGTCAGCAAAGTGGAGCGATTGGTAGCAACCAGGGCATTTACCTCTTGAGTTAAGGCACTTATATCACCAGTAACCTGGTCTAAGGAATTAGCCGACTGCAGTGCTGCTCCGCTGACTTCCTGCATGGAGCGCTCTAGCTGATCGGAAAGTTGAGTCATTTCCGAGGAAAATAAGTTCATGTTTTGATCCACGGATGCACTGAAATTACCCAACTCCAATTTAGCTATATCAACTAATTGCCCCATTTTGGTGGTCAGTTGGGTGGCTTCGGCGGCGGCGAGGGCGGTATTTTCCACCGCAGCATTTAGATTAGCAAATAATTCCGGGTTGCCATAGAGTTCCCCTAAATCAAGCATAGTCTCCATGAGGCGATCGGGGCTAATACCCGGTAAACCTTGAACCGAACTCTCATGGCACAAAATATCTGACGAGGGACAGTCAGCAGCAATGGGGTTAGCAGCCACCAGCTCAGGAGTTAAGACTATATTGGGGATGATATCAATATATGTTTCATTCAGAAAACCCGTCTGATTGACCAAAACTTGGGAATTTCGTGGCATTACTAAATCGGTAGATTCAATATTTAGCAACACCTCCACCCCATTAGACTGGGGTTGAATTCTGGTAACCCGCCCGACTCTTACCCCCCGATATCGTACAGGTACGCCAATTTGAAGACCAGTAGCACTAGGAAATTCTGCCCGAATTTGGTAACTCTGCTGACCAAGACTGATCCCCCGCAGCCAAAAAGCTGTGGCCCCAAATAGCCCCACTCCCAATATAATCAACAAACCGACTGATCCTTCACGGACACTTCGCGATCGCATAATTCATCCTCTCATCTGTCTGTCCCATCTTCATAATGTTAGGCTAACTTAACAAATTTCAGGATCCCATCAGCTAATTGACCACCTGAATGGGTCCGCTTACACTGCCCGTAAAAAACTGTCTCAGCGCCGGATTGGTGGACTTGTAAGCCTCCTCAATTGACCCTTGCCATTGAATTTGACCTTTATACAAAAAAATTACCTGGTCTGTGGTTCTGCGGATTGTACTATCTTGGTGTGTCACCATCACATAGGTGCTGCCACCCCCGTCCCGCTTTTGTAGGCTGCGAATCAAATCTTCAATCACCGTTGAAGCGATCGGATCTAAACCGGCGGTTGGTTCGTCATACAGTATAACTTCGGGATTATCACTTGGGGTTTCTGGGTTGGGCATAATGGCTCTGGCGAAACTCACCCGTTTTCGCATTCCTCCAGATAATTCTGCTGGATAGCGATCGCAAATATTAGGCAGACCCACCATTTCTAGCCTTTCTTCAACTAATTGACGAATAGTAGCCGGGGAAAGTCTGCTGTGTTCATACAAGCGAAATCCCACATTTTGTTGAACATTAAGAGAGTCAAACAAAGCCGCATTCTGAAACACCATCCCAATACCAATCGGATCACTAAGATCATCCACCCAACCCCGTCGCAGTTGTCCCTTGACATATACTTCTCCAGCATCAGGAGGTAATAACCCCGCTATAATCCGCAAAATCGTTGATTTTCCCGTCCCAGAAGGACCGATAATTCCCAACGCTTGACCAGGATAGATTTTTAGATCTACCCCATCTAAAATCACATTGGAACCAAAGGCTTTAGAAATTGCTCGCAGTTCAATTAGTGGCTCAGACATATTAGATTTGGATTCGGTTCCCGGACATAGTTATCAATCAACCCGCCTGTAATACACAAGCTATGGCACATATACAAGATATACTGCCATTCCCAATTTGCCATAGACTCTTCCCTATGCACCATATCCATATAACTAGAAATGGCGAGATACAGGCTATCATCTCGAATTAGGTTTGCCAAAATTTAACCACCACAGATTTTTATTGAGGTCTATTATCAATGTCGATTATTTCCCTTAGATTGAAACTGCGTCGCCTGTTCAAACTCCGACTAAATTGGAGTCGCTCAGGCTACCGTTCCTCCTCACGAATAGGACAGTGGTTCAAATGGTTAGCCCCCGGTTTGCTAGTCAAACGGTGGTTACTTATTAGCGCCGGAGGGGTATTGTTGACCAGTTTGGGGTTAGCTATCTGGACAGGAATGACCCCAATTTTCTATATTTTGCAACTGCTCAGGGGATTTCTGGAATGGATTACCCAAATTATCCCTAACTCGGTTTCTGGACCGTTGCTAATTTTGGCGGGTTTACTATTCGTTTTTTGGGGTCAGAGTCGCAGCTTTAACTCTATTACCCAGGTATTCACCCCGGAAGGTGATCAGGAATTGGTCGATCGCCTCCTAGCATTGCGCCGCCTCAACCGAGGTCCGAAAATCGTAGTTATTGGCGGCGGCACGGGTCTATCAACCCTGCTGCGGGGTTTAAAAGATTACAGCGCTAATATCACGGCTATTGTTACCGTAGCGGACGATGGTGGCTCCTCTGGGCGCTTGCGTCGCGAAATTGGAGTATTACCCCCAGGAGATATTCGCAACTGTTTAGCGGCTTTAGCTGATGAGGAAAAGCTATTGACCGAATTATTCCAATACCGATTTCGGGCTGGGGATGGTTTGACAGGTCACAGTTTTGGTAATTTATTTCTCACGGCTATGGGAGAGGTGACCGGAGACCTGGAAAGGGCGATCGCAGCTAGTTCTAAGGTCTTGGCTATTCGCGGTCAAGTCCTACCCGCTACCCTCAGCGATGTTCACCTGTGGGCTAAATTAGAAGATGGTCGTCGTATTCATGGAGAGTCCAGTATTACAGAAGCTAGGGGTAAAATTGTCAAAATTGGTTGCACACCTGCCAACCCCCCAGCCCTTCCTAAAGCTATTAATGCCATTCAAGAAGCAGATTTGATTATTATCGGACCTGGTAGCCTCTACACTAGCGTTATCCCCAATTTATTGGTCCCAGAAATTACGGAAGCGATCGCTCAACGCCAAGTCCCCCGCATCTATGTTTGTAATGTCATGACCCAACCGGGAGAAACTGATAACTACAGCGTCGCCGACCACATTCGGGCGATCGACGAGGCTTGTGGCCATCAACTATTTGATGCTGTCCTAGTGCAAGGAAAAGTCCCCCCGGCTCAAGCATTAATCCGCTATGCTCAAGAAGACTCTCACCCAGTTTTTATTGACCGGGAAGCCGTCAAGGAATTAGGGCGAAAAATGGTATTAACCAATATCATTGAAGTTGATAGCGAAACTGGCTATGTCCGCCACAACTCCAAACGACTCGCCCAAGTCCTCCTACGTTGGTATAGCAGAGTTTAGACAATTTTACTTCGAGATAAAATGCACCCAAAAACTGCCATCAGGGATACACACCCGCCGAATGAGTTGATAGGAGTAGTGTAAATAAGCACCACTTAGATCCGTTCGATATCCACTGGAGAACCACTCCCCATAAGGGTCATGGACGATAAACCCATTTTGGTCATAGCCTACCACGACAATAATATGCCCAAAGGAGGTAAAGTATCCGTGGATAACGGCAGGATAACCCGCAGCTATCCAGTCCTGTACATCCTCAATTACCGCATTTTCGGTAAAATAATCCCTAGCACCATAGTCTCGCACAATGCGGGCTAAATCGTAGGGACTATGGCGACTATAGCCCTTATCCAGGGCATAGCGATACAGTTCATCCTCAAATTGACGATATCTCGTATCACGGCGGGGAATATTAAAATACTCCAAACACATGGCTAGGGAAGTGACATTACAAGCGCCTGTGGGGTTGTAGACATTATCTAATTGTGATTTGAAGGGGACATTCAGACGACGGCTAGTTGGTAGGGTTCTGGGGTAGGTTTGGGTTCCTCCCTCGTAAACTTCCGCATGACCACCCCAAATATACAACACAGAATAACCGCCAAAGGACTCATTACGCAAAGCTATCCTTAAATGCGCCCGGATCGGATCATAAGCCAAAACTGAAAATTCCCGTCCCGCTGGAATGGAAAATTTCTCGGAGTTGTTCAGTTGAGAAGAGGCGATCGGTCTCACCTTCAAAACTGTATCTCTGATGACTTTTAACATGGGAGTAGTTACCGGGAGGTCAGAAACCTTAGCTTCAATTAATTTTTTGGCAGTATCTGAACCAATAAATCCCGGTTCAGAGCATTCCATTAACTGCTGAAAACGATGCAGCGCCGCGGTTGACTTCGGACCAAATATCCCATCTGCTGGCGGGTCTAGCAGCCCTAAATCAATCAGCCGGATTTGAATTTGACGGCTCAAACCTGCATCAGCATTAATTTCCTTCACATCATATCGGATATCTGTACCCAGGAAGTTCTGTAGCCTCATATTTCCCTGGCGATTCACACTTTTTGTTTCTATCAGTTTTTTGGCGGTATCTGTGCCGAGAATGCCACTGGGTTCGCTACAGTTCATTAACTCCTGAAAACTCCGAAAAGCCGCCGTTGAATTGGGGCCGAATATGCCATCAACTGGCGGCGCTAGGAGTCCTAAATCAATCAGTCGAGTTTGAATTTGACGACTCAGAGCTTCATTATCATAAATGGCTTTGATATCATATTGAGTATTAGTCCCCACAAAGTCCTGTAGTCTCATGTCTATAGTTATAATTTTGGTGTTTTGTAGAAGTTGGTCGGCTGGCTATGTACTCGACAACTCCACAGGAGTTACGCAATTCCTATGGAGTTGGTAAAGTCGGGTTTAAATTATCTCACCTGGAGATGAAATGCACCCAAAAATTACCATCAGGAATACATACCCGCCGAATGAGTCGATAGGAGTAGTGTAAGTAAGCACCACTTAGATCGGTTCGATATCCGGTTGAAAACCACTCCCCATAAGGGTCATGGACGATAAACCCATTTTGGTCATAGCCTACCACGACAATAATATGCCCAAAGGAGGTAAAGTATCCATGGATAACGGCAGGATAACCGGCTGCGATCCAGTCCTGTACATCCTCAATCACGGCATTTTCGGTAAAATGATCCCTAGCACCATAGTCTCGGACAATGCGAGCTAAATCGTAGGGATTATGGCGACTATAACCCATATCCAGGGCATAGCGATATAGTTCATCCTCAAATTGACGATATCTCAAATTGCGACGCGGAATATTAAAATATGCCAAACACATGGCGATGGAAGTGACATTACAAGCGCCTGTGGGGTTGTAGAAATTATCTAATTGTGACTTGAAGGGGACATTCAGACGACGGCTAGTTGGTAGGGGTCGGGGATGGGTTCTGGTCCCTCCCTCGTAAACTTCCACATGGCCAGCCCAAATATACAAGATGGAATAACCACCAAAGGACTCATTACGCAAAGCTACCCTTAAATGCGCCCGGATCGGATCATAAGCCAAAACTGAAAATTCCCGTCCCGCTGGAATGGAAAATTTCTCGGAGTTGTTCAGTTGAGAAGAGGCGATCGGTCTCACCTTGAAAACTGTATTTCTGATGACTTTTAAAATGGGAGTAGTTACGGGGAGGTCAGAAACCTTAGTTTCAATGAGTTTTTTGGCAGTCTCAGAACCAATAAATCCGGGTTCAGAGCATTCCATTAACTGCTGAAAACGGTGCAGCGCGGCGGTTGACTTGGGACCGAAGATTCCATCGGCGGGCGGGTCTAGCAGCCCTAAATCAATGAGCCGGATTTGAATTTGACGACTCAAACCTGCATCAGCATTAATCGCCTTCACATCATATCGGAGATTGGTTCCCAGGAAGTCCTGTAGCCGCATATTTCCCGGACGACTAACAGTTTTGGTTTCTATCAGTTTTTTGGCGGTATCTGTGCCGAGAATGCCACTGGGTTCGCTACAGTTCATTAACTCCTGAAAATTCCGAAAAGCCGCCCTTGATAAGGGGCCGAATATGCCATCAACTGGGGGCGCTAGGAGTCCTAAATCAATCAGCCTAATCTGAATTTGACGACTCAGAGCCTCATTATCATAAATGGCTTGGAAGTCATATCGAATATTAGTCCCTACAAAGTCCTGTAGTCTCATATTTTCCCGTCGAATAGTGGTGGTTTCTATCAGTTTTTTGGCGGTTTCAGAGCCTAAAATACCAGATTCACTGATGTTCATTAACTCCTGAAAGCGTCTGAATGCGGCGGTTGATAAGGGGCCAAAAATACCATCAACTGGCGGTTCTAGGAGTCCTAAATCAATCAGTCGAGTCTGAATTTGACGGCTCAAACGTTCATTATCATAAATGGCTTTGATTTCATATCGAATATTAGTTCCCAGGAAATCCTCAAGCCTCATGTTCGGGGGCCGCATAGTGGTAGTGTCTAGGAGTTTTTGGGCAGTTTCAGTGGCCAGAATACCAGATTCACTGATGTTCATTAACTCCTGAAAGCGTTTGAATGCGGCGGTTGATAAGGGGCCAAAAATACCATCGGCTGGGGGATCTAGGAGTCCTAAATCAATCAGACGAGTTTGGATTTGACGACTCAGAGCTTCGTCATCATCAATCTGTTGTATATCATATCGAGTATTGGTTCCTAGGAAATCTTGTAGTCTCATTTTGGGTGCTAGGTCACAAAATCACTGCAATTGTACATGGTTTGTTGACCCCCCCTACAAATAATTCATTATTTGATACAAAATATCAGAGGGGGTCGAGATTTAGAAGGGGATATCAACTCCCGGTTTCAGTTTCGTTAGGGGGTATGAGGTTTCAGGATAACTACCCCATAGGCTTGGGGTAATAAATATTGGCGGATGGCTTGTTGTAATTGTTCGGCATTCAGGGATTGAATTTGGCTGGGATATTCTAAAGCTAGGTTCACATTTCCGACGATCGCCTGATAGTAACCATACAAATTAGCGCGATCGCTTGGTGTTTCACTACCAAAAATAAACCGATTGGCTACTTGAGTCCGTACCCTGGTCATTTCGGTGGGGGTGATTAATTCCCTGTGGAGTCGGTTAATATGTTCTGCGATCGCCGCTTCGGCTTCGGCTAAGTGTTCGACCCGCAACCGAGCGGAAATATAAAATACTCCCTGTAGCCTCTGGGTCATATTGCTGCAACTAATCCCAGACACTAAACCCCGATTTTCTCGTAAATCCTGCACTAGGCGGGAGGTACGACCTTGACCTAAAATTGTAGCCAAAACATCCAAAGCATAGGTTTCTGAGAGTTGATTGAGTCCGGGAACCCGCCACACCATCATTAATCGAGCTTGCTGTAAGCTATCATCTATGATTTCGTGGCGGACAATTTCACTAAATCCTGACTCTGGGATCAGATGATGCAGATCTACTTCTGGGGGAAGTTCTGGAGGTGTCTGTAATGGGATAGACTCGGCTACTGTTCCAATTAAAGTCTCTACAGGTAAATTTCCCACAACTGCGATCGTGGTTTTTTGGGGACAGTAATGGCTGCGATGAAAATCTCGCATTTGCTGAGGAGTTAACTGTTCAATAGCGGCTGCTGGTCCTAGTACAGACCGACGATAGGGGAGACGCTTAAAGGCTGTTTCCATGGTCCGCTGAAATGAACGACGCGCGGGGTTGTCTTCAGATCGCCGGATTTCTTCTAATACTACTAGCCTCTCTCGCTCAAAAGCATCATCGGGAATAATTGGGTTAAATACTACTTCAAGCTGTAGGGGGGCTAGGGTAGCAAAGTCGGCGGGAGCGCTGGTAACATAATAGTGGGTGTAGTCCTGGCTGGTGGCTGCATTGGTTAAAGCGCCTCGTTGTTCGATGAGTCTTTCAAATTCCCCAGCTTTGAGGTTGGGAGTCCCTTTGAACACCATGTGTTCTAAAAAGTGAGCCATCCCGTTGATCGGGTCGGGTTCGACAGCGGATCCAACATCAATCCAAACATTCAAGTTCACGGCTTCAACGGGTAACTGTTCTGCCACAATGGTGAGACCATTTGATAATTTGTAGATGGTGGGAGCGTTTAGTGAGCGGGTGATATTTGATTCAAGTAGGATAGAAGTCATTGGATCTTTAGCCCTGTGGTCTTTTCCCTATCTATCTTAATGGGGTTATAGCAGAGTTACGGGGATTTGGTGATAATTTGGTTGATACTACAGGAGTTTATGCGATCGCCCGATCGCATACTACCAACCACAGGTCAAACACAACAATTATCGATAATTGCTCCCAACTATGAACATCACCAAACCTCTACACGCAGCCATTTTAGTCTCGGACTTGGCAAAATCTCAGCAATTTTATAGCCAGATCTTACAGTTAACTGCTGTCGATCGCCCTTTGAATTTCCCAGGAATATGGTATCAGATTGGTGATTGGCAAATTCATCTAATTGAATCTGAACAAGTAATTGGCGATCGAGTCAATGAAGCCAAATGGGGACGCAACCGACATCTAGCTTTCGCTGTGGCTGATTTGGCGATCGCCAAAGCACAACTCACCCGCCATAATTACCCGTTTCAAATGAGCGCTTCCGGTCGTTCAGCCCTTTTTGTGGCTGACCCTGATGGTAATATTATCGAATTGAGTCAAATATGAAAATTCTCGCCTATTCTTATACGGAACCGCTGTTAGAACCGCCGCCAGATCCGACGATTTGGGGATGGGATATTGATGGGATTTATCAAGATTTTGGCGATCGCCAACAACTAGAGCAAATGCTAGAAGATTGTCAACAACTACCACCCCCCAACTATTTATTAATCCAACGCTATGAAGAATTGGGTAACTCTGTCCTAGAAGTTAGCGATCGCCTCCGCCAACTCCAACACTTAAACATCCAAGTTATCGCCATTGAATCCGACCTAAAATCCTCCGATATTTCCCGTGTAGATTTAATCAAATTTATCTCGGAAATTCAACAAAGTTACCACAGCCGTTGTATCCGCCAAGGACACGCGCGCAACCGTTTAAAAGCCATTCCTCCCCCCGGAAAAGCACCCTATGGCTACCGTAGAGGAAAGGACCGCTACACCATCGATCGCAGCACCGCACCTGTAGTTAAAGACTTTTTTGAGCATTTTTTACTGTACGGTTCCCTACGCGGCGCAGTTCGGTATTTACACAAGCGATATCATAAAAAAATCTCCGTAACTACCGGGAAGCGATGGTTAATTAACCCCGTTTATCGAGGGGATTTAGCTTATCAGAATGGCGATATTATTTCTAATACTCATCTTCCGATTATTTCCCGTGAAGAAGCCGCCCAAATCGACAGGTTATTACGACGCAACCAGCGCCTCCCACCTCGCACAGCCAGCGCCCCCCGTTCTTTAGCTGGTTTAGTAATGTGTAGTGAATGTGGTTCAGGGATGACCATTAGCCGGGTAACTACACATAACAAAAAGCGAGAATATCTATATTTAAGACCTCTAAAATGTCCGCGTTTAACTAAGTGTAAATCCCTTAATTATCATGATATTTTATCGGCTACCATTGACCGAATTTGTACCGACCTACTCCCAGCAGTTGCCCAATTACAGATTCCAGATTTAGACCTATTTAAGCAGCAGATTTATGATGAAATAGCCCACAAAAAAGACATCATCAATCAACTGCCAACTCTGCAAAACACAGGAATATTAGACAGGGAAACTGCCACCATTAGGGAATATAAATTGCGCCAAGAAATCGCCCAACTAGAGAATCAATTATCCCAACTTCCCCCAGTGAATTTACAAGCCACGGCTCAAGCGGTTTCTATCCGCCAATTTTGGCTAGATTTATCAGAAACGGAGAGGCGATTTTATCTGCGGGAGTTTCTGCAAAAAATCCAAATTATTCGCGATCGCCACCACTGGCATTTACAACTAAATTTTATTTTTTAACCCCCCAATGTATCTACTGTAATAGCCGTGGCTGCTGACTGGAACAATGATCGATTTTTCAATTGTCAGGAAGTAGAGGGAAAGTGGGAGAAGTGGGAGAAGTGGGAGAAGTGGGGGAACCCGGAGGCGACAATAAAGGACTCCCTGGCTGCATTTCATTAAGCGGCTGAGAGGGGAGGAAAGGATTAATAGGAGGTTCCACCCCATTATTAGGTGTCAGTACATCAGGGGCTAATAAACCCTCAGAATCAACCGGAGAGGGCATTTCCTCAGAACTCGGTAAAGTAGCCAAAGCAACGCGATCGCCTCCCACAGCCCGCATTTTATCTAAAACCTGTACAACATCATTATAACGGGCATCTTTAGGGGCATACAGCACCACCAAACCACTAGGATTCCACCTTAAAAAACGTTCCAAAGCCCGCTGCATTTGTTGAGAATTAACCCGTTGCTGGTCAATATAAGTATCCCCTCGAATATCCACCCCAACCACCAACATTTTTTGCATCTGAGTTTCACCAGTCCCCGCCCGTGGCAAATCCACATTGATCGCCTGTTGTCGGGTAAGCTGTAGGGCTGCCAAAATAAAAAACGTCAGAATACAAAAAACCACATCAATCAGGGGTAGCAGTTCAATGCGCCCCTCATCAACCTGATAATCTATGTTAACTTTCATCAATCTGCCTCCGTGGATAGTCCCACCAAAAAGGGTGTTTGTTAGTATCTTGGTATCAATGACAAAGGTTTAATTTGCTCTGGTCGTGTTGTTGATATTATTCAAGCTCTCCTTTTTGATGTTTATCATCATCAGCCAAGCGAGAATTACCCTTAATCACAGGTTTAATTAAAGTATTTTGTTCAGCTACCGACCCAGGGAATTCTGATTGAGAGGGAGTTTCCTCATCCTCAGATTCTGAAGGTAATTTGATTAAAGGAGTTTCCTCATCCTCCGCCCCATCCTCATCGGGTAGCTTAATTAAACTACCTTTTGGGGGAAAATCCTCCTGGGGTTCTTCCGCCATCAAAGAGGCATCATTAGCCTCTCCCGGAAGCAGCATCTGAGCTTTAACCTCTGGCCAATCCTGGCGATAGAGTAATTCTAATTCATTTCCCGCTTTTCGGAAGACCTTAACTTGGCTAAAGGAAAAGCCTTGAAACAGGCGATAGAAAGCCAGACTGATAATAGCCACAATCAGGCCTGTAGCTGTACTAATCAGGGCTTCTCCAATTCCCAGGGTGACATCAGCAGCCGAAGAAGTACCAATATCTCCCAGGCGGATAGAACCCAAAGAATTAATCAGACCCAAAACTGTTCCCAACAAACCTAACATAGGGGCGAGGGCAATTACCGCCTCTAGGATTTTATCGCCCCGTCGCATAGAAACAAATTCCTCCTCAGCGGCGGCTTCCAGGGCGAGACTAAATAATTCAGGGTCTGGGGTAGCGAGTTTAAGGGGGGCATAAAAAAACCTTCCCATGGGGCGATTATTGCTTTGTTTGGCAATCTGATAAGCCATTCCCCACTGTCCCCTCCGGGCGACATCCAAAACCCGGTTGACAATTCGGCGTTCACGGGTGAGGGTATTTCCCCAAAACCACAGTCTTTCAATAATGGTACTAATGGATAAAATTGATAATACCATTAGGGGCCACATCGCTGGGCCACCTCTTTCCAAGATTTGTTGAATATCCATATAACCTATTGTCCTTCATATCTCCCATTAGCCAAGATTGACGAAAAAATTATCTGTTTTCCATAAACCAAAGCAATCTCAATTTTAATCGCCTTGGGACAAGTGACAAGGGGGGGAAGACAAATTCCCCCGAGAAACCCGATTCCGGGTCGCCCCCCACCATGTCAACCGAGAATGGTACTCAGGTCTAAATATTCTTCGACCACATCAGCTAAGGTATCCAGCATCAGATCTCGTTGTTCGCGATAGTTAGGAATCCCGGTGGGTAAGGTTCCTAATCCCCTTGGTTTTCGGAGATGATTTAACCAAGACCTACGCCAGGGACTATTATCAAATATGCCATGCAAATAGTGACCCCAGACGGATCTATTGCTGCTGACTACTCCTAAATCGTGATCGTCAAATAGGGGTACTGTCTCCCGTTTGTCCCAAATTTGAGTCCGCCCTTGGTGGATCTCATAGCCTTCTACGGGAAATCCGATTTCTGGATAATTCGATGTTACCAACCGCTGGCGGGAGACTTTGTCTGATAAAAGTATGGTTTTGATGGGAAGTAAACCTAAGCCGGGAAAGTCTCCGATTTTACCCTCTAAGCCACGGGGATCAGATACCTGTTGTCCTAGCATCTGATACCCCCCACAGATACCCATGACCTGACCGCCTGCTTCTACATAATCCTGAATTTGAGAAGCCATGCCACTTTTTTGCAGGGCTAGTAGATCAGCAATGGTGGTTTTAGAACCGGGGATAATTACGGCATCGGGATGTCCTAGGGGTTGATTGAGTTCGACATATTGGACTTTAACGGTGGATTCGGCATCTAAGGGGTCAAAATCGGTAAAGTTAGAAATCCGAGGAATCTTCACTATGGCGATGGTTATATCAATATTGTCGGAACGAGAACGGCGTTCCAGTAAACTGAGAGAATCTTCTGCTGGCATGGCGATATCTACCCAGGGAATTACTCCGAGGACGGGGATTCCGGTGTATTTCTCTAACCACTCAATACCAGAATCGAGCAGCGATCGCATACCGCGAAATTTGTTAATCACAATGCCCTTGATTAAGGCTCGTTCCTCTGGGTCTAGCAATTCTAGGGTTCCCACTACATGAGCAAAAGCCCCCCCACGGTCAATATCAACTATCAATATGGTGAATGCTTGCAGGTATTGCGCGACTCGCATATTGGTTAAATCTCGGTGCTTGAGATTGATTTCCGCCGGACTTCCCGCGCCCTCACAGACAATTACATCAAATTCCTTTTTCAGATAATCCAGACATTTAGTGATGGTATCCCACCCGGTATCAAAGAATTTCTCATAATATTCGGTAGCTTTGAGGGTGGCGAGTGGTTTCCCTTTCAGAATTACCTGAGAGGTCATATTTCCCTGGGGTTTTAACAAAATTGGGTTCATGGCTACATTTGGCACTAAACCCGCCGCCCAGGATTGTACGGCTTGTGCATAACCCATTTCTGCGCCGGTGGGGGTGACGTAGGAGTTTAAAGCCATATTTTGCCCTTTGAAGGGAACTACCCGCAGATTTTGACGACGTAGAATCCGACATAGGGCGGTGACGAGCATGGATTTTCCGGCATGGGATGTGGTTCCAACCACCATGATTGCTTTCATTTCGGGATTTTGACCAGAGATGCTAATTTATAGGGGAAGGCGTAACCAACGCCTCAGGGCATTACTGAGGCGATCGCTCCATGATGGGGGTTTGCTGTTATTTATATCATCGGCTAGTCGTTCTGCTACTTTTCGCCCCAGGGGAGTCAGTCGAAAACTATCGGTGATTCCCTGACCGTCTACTTCTCGCCTCAATACTCCGACTTGGATTAGCCATAAAAGGGCGTTTTCGGCTCTCAATTCCGGTAGAGGCGATCGCGTATATCCTAACTCTACACCCCGATTTCCGCTAATGGCACTCAGTTTAACGCTTTGGTCAATGGAATCGGTTAAAAGTTTGATTTGAAATGGAGAACAGCGGATGGCTCGCTGGGCTCGGGCGATCGTCCCGCTAGAATATTCTATCGACTTGGAAACCGAATTAGGGGCACTCATGGGTTGATGGGCTTTCCTCATGGCTGGTTTTGAGTATATTATCCTCCACCAGTAGACCCAAATTTTGATCGGATTGTGTAATTGATTGCAAAATATCTTAAAATAACTTCACAAATAGACAAAGCATATCAAACTCGTTTTCAGGAGGACAACCATAACATGGCTTTATCTGCTGGTACTAAGGCCCCCGCATTTACCGCTAAAGATACCAACGGGAATACGGTTTCCCTCTCTGACTTTGCTGGGAAAACTGTTGTTCTCTACTTCTACCCCAAGGATGACACCCCTGGTTGCACTAAGGAAGCCCAAAGTTTCCGGGATAACTACGAAAACTATCAAAGCCGGGATATGGTGGTTCTGGGTGTAAGCACTGATGACGAAGCCTCCCACAAGCTGTTTACCGAAAAATATGGCTTACCTTTCCAACTTTTGGCGGATACCGATGGCGCTATTACCAA
The DNA here is from genome assembly GCF_032349615.1 of Limnospira sp. PMC 1279.21. Lineage (NCBI taxonomy): Bacteria > Bacillati > Cyanobacteriota > Cyanophyceae > Oscillatoriales > Sirenicapillariaceae > Limnospira > Limnospira sp. PMC 1279.21. The sequence continues at coordinate 33,782 of NZ_JARPLU010000025.1, forward strand.
AGCCTATGATGTAGATGGCGGCGGTTATGCCAAGCGTGTTACCTATATTATCAATGGCGAGGGTGTCATTGACTATGTTGATGACAAGGTGAACACCTCTACCCACGCTCAGGATATTCTTGCTAAAGTCAATTAGTGCGATCGCTAATTCAAAAAATATCCGTTTTTAACGATGAGCCACCTGTAGAGTTTTCTAGGGGTGGCTTTATTGGTGCGCCACTGAGTTATGCTAACCATTGTGGGATGTGTAATGTCAAATGCACCCTTAGACACCCTACGGTTATTACCCCTACGGTTTTTAGGAAGATGAGTGAAACTATCCTGAGCTATCTTGGTCCCAACGATATTATCATCGATCAACCTGTCGTTTTGATTGGTAACTACGCTAGTCAATACATTGATACGATTTCGGTTATGGCTGAGGATCAATATCCTTTACCTACCCAACTAAGTCCTCGATTAGGGATTTGGTTTATTCCCATGCCTAAAGGCTTTAATACCGCTGGAAAACGCTGGTTAAGAGTTCAAGGCAAAGACCAATCTGGTAAGGTTGTCGCTGACACTTGGGCTGAGTTTACTGTAGGTCATACTGGGCTTAATGTCGGTTTATCTACTCAGTTAATCGTCTTACAAGATACAACATTTAAACATCAAGCGATCGCCTCTGATAGACTAACCTCAGAGCAGAAATATGATTTAGAAATTGGCGAAATTTTAGCAGTTGATAGCTACGAACTGCAAAATGATCACTTTTATATTGAATTAACTAATCCCCTGGGTGATTTAGGGCGTTCTGGTTATTTATATCGGTCACATATTTTGCTGATACAAGGGGCTCAAATTTTATGGTTTAATCGAGATGATATACCCCCAAACCCTCCGGGAACCAAACTAATATGGGTCACTCATGATACAGTGCTTAAACGTAGTCCTGATGATAGATCCCAACTGCCGGAAAATGCCATCTATCCCCTCAGCCAAGGGAGTAGTTATCTAGCCCTAGGTTACGCCTGTGTAGCTGATCATTTTCGGGTAACACTCACCGAGTCACTTCCCGGTTATGGTCATGTAGGCTACCTGTATCGCTACCATTTGCAAATGTTTCAGGGAGACCGTGAAATCACCTTTGATCATAATGCCATTACCCTAACCATTATCAATACCACCCTGTTTAAAAAACGCCCCATTGACTCAGCTTATTTATCTCCAGAAGAACAAGTTACCCTTCCCGCCGGAATGATTTATGGGGTACAAAGTTATACCACTGAAGACGGACATCTAAAAGTAGCCTTAACTGAAAATTTCCCGGGTTTTGGTAATACCGGTTATTTCTTTCCTAATTTTGTGCAATTAAACCGGGCTACAGCTTCCTATTCTCCGACTCCTAGCCTTACCTATGAAGGCCCCCCAGAAGTGTTAATAAATACACCTGTGGTTCTGAAGGGTCAATTTGATGGTCAACAAGCGATCGCTGTTTCTTTAGTAGCCGAAGATCGTTATCCTTTAGAAGTAGTTATAAATCGACAAGCCGGAACCTGGACAGTTAATTTAGAAGCCGGATTTAGTGAACCCGGATATCGATGGCTGCGCCTTAAAGCCACAGATGATCAAGGTCAACTGGTAGCCAGTCAAATTATCAATATTACCGTCAGTGAAAACGCCATGACCGTAGGGGAATCTCTACAACTTGATGTTATAGAAGATACCCTCTTTAAAGTATCACCTATCGATTCTAATTTACTCGGTTCTGAACAACAAGTCACCGTCCCCGCTGGTCAAACATTTAAAGTGAGCAAATATGGTCTAGTAGATGGTCACTTAAAACTATTGTTAGAAAATGGGATTCCTCCCATTGGTTCCTTTGGCTATTTTTTCCGGGGTCATGTTCGGCTACGGAAAGGAAGCACCACCTTAGCCTTTGACATGGAGGAAGTTCCCGACACTAATATTAGCGCTCAAATGCTAGTGACCACCACTACCCGAATTAAGGCGCAACCGATTGATTCTGCCAATTTAGCACCTGATCAATTTGCTGAGTTACTGTTAGGACAAAACTTTGCTATTCGCGGATATGCTTCCTTTCAAGGTCATTTCCGGGTCACACTAGACCAATCTATCCCCGGTTTTGGTAATGTGGGTTATGTTTATTGGCAGCACGTCAGTTTATTGCGAGATGGAAAAGCGATCGCATATAACCCCGATGCTATTACCATGACCATGAGGGAAACAACCGTCCTCAAAAAACGCCCCGTAGACTCAGGACAACTAGCAGAATCAGAAAAAGTTACCCTTCCTCTGGGTCGGGTTTATGGTGTTAGTAGCTACAGTACAGATCAAAGCCATGTCCGAGTCGCCTTAACTGAAGAATTGCCGAATTTTGGTAATACCGGTTATATATTTCCCAAGTTTGTCAAGTTTCAACGGGGGGGAAAAGTTTTTGATCCGACTCCCCCACAAGTGCTAATCAATGTTCCCTATTTTTCCCAGCGAGATAATCCCCGATTTTATTGGTCTACTTGTAATGTTACCTGTATCGCCATGGTCATGCACTACTATGGTGTGCGTTCTAAATGGGGTGGACAGTTAGAAGATGAACTCTTACAGTGGTGTTTTGATTATGCTGGACAAGGTTCTCAAACTAACCATAGTGTTTTATCAGCCTTAATTCGCGCCTATGGTTTTCAAGGCAGTTTTAGCACAACTCGCCGCTGGTCTGAAGTTCGCAACGAGTTGATTAATAGTCGTCCGGTCGTATTAGCCGGAGATTTTACTCCTTCCGGTCATATTGTCACCGTTATTGGTTACAACCGATATGGCTATATCGTTCATGACCCCTGGGGAGATGCTTACACTGGCTATTCCAACACCGAGGGTCGCCGCCTTCCCTATTCTTATAGCTATCTTAATCGAGTTTGTGGACCAGATGGCAATGTCTGGGCGCATTTCATCCGACCTTAGCTCAATGACCCTCTTTTTTGACCCTGGGGCGACTTGACTGGATTTCAGGCTAAAATATAATCACGGCTAAGATCTGGTTTAGCCCCCGGTCTACAAAAGAGGGATAATTTATGTCTGATTTTCAATACTCATCATCATCTAAAATTGGGGTGCTTGGGTTAGTTGTTGCTGCTATTGCTACCATTATCTTATGGCAATTTTACTGGGGAAATTATGTCTTATATCCTTTCTCCATTTTGGCTACATGGTTTCATGAAATGGGTCATGGATTAACTGCTATTTTACTGGGAGGAAATTTTCATAAACTCTTACTTTTTCCTAATGGTTCTGGTCTCGCATATAATTCCGGTAACTTTGGTTCTTTAGCCAGAGCATTAATAGCAATGGGTGGTCCTTTGGGTCCCGCTGTAGCAGGTGGAATCTTAATATTATCTAGTCGTCGTTATCAAACAGCCCACTGGTGTTTAATGGCTTTAGGTTCGATTATGTTGCTATCGGTTTTATTATGGATTAGGACTTTGTTCGGAGTTTTTGCTATATTATTATGGGGGTTATTAATTTTATCCATTGCCTTTCAAACACCCCAAAAAATCCAGGCTTTTACTGTACAATTCATGGGAATGCAAGCCATTGTTAGTACCTACCACCAAAAACATTATTTATTTGGCAGTAGTTGGGTTAACATCAATGGTCAAAATTTGGTCTCTGATACTGCTATAATTGCCCAATACTTGTTTCTACCTCAATGGTTTTGGGCTGCCTTAATTATGGTTATTTCTACTGCTATTTTCTGGTGGAGTCTGAAAATAGCCTATGGTTCTGATGAATCAATCATCAATAATTAACCATTGATTACCCATACTCACCGCTCATTTTTGGAAATATACCACGTTAAATTACCTGCGAGTACAGATAGTATAGCTAAAGCCAAGAATACAGAAGACAGACCGAATAAGGTTTCGGTAATACCCGCCAAAGCGAGGGGTAGTGATAGGGCAATATTAATGGCGTTGTTTTGTAAGCCAAACACCTTACCACGCATTTCTTCTGGGGTTTCGGCTTGGATGGTTGTTTGCATGGGAATTCCTACCATTGCACCAAATACGCCTAGCAGCGAAATTAACCCTAAAGCGGGTGCTAGTTGCTGACTAAAAAATGCTAAACCCACCAAACAAATAGCCATGCCAATTGAGCCCAATAGTGCGATTCTAAAGTGGGAAAATTGGTGTCCGATATGACCTAAAATAGCTGCACCAATTGCCATTCCCAAGCCCGCCGCAGCCAGCAAAAAGCCAAATTGTGATGATTTGAGGTTAGGAATCAACTCCGCCACCCGAACGGCTAAAACAGCCAAGGCGGCAAAGATGGAAAATAAAATGACTAATTGCAGTAAAGCATTACGGACTCCATGATGATCTCGTAGATAGCGCATCCCCTCGCGTAAATCTTCGAGGATGTGGGGTTGTTCTTGTGAGCTAACATTTTGTTGTTCGCCAGTTTTCATCAATAGTAATAGTAAACCGGCGATCGCATATCCACTACCGACAATCAACTCTTTACCCACAGGTAATTGACTCCCCAGCCTTTCTAGCAAGGTATCGGCTAAAGCTAACAGCGGTTCCCCCACCGCAAAACCGACAATCACAGAAGCCATCATTGTAGTTGTATATAGGGAATTAGCAGATAGTAAATGTTTCCGTTCAACAATTAAAGGGATAGCCGCCTGTTCTGCGGGGGCAAAAAATTGAGTGAGAGTCGAGACTAAAAAGGTAATCAGTAATAGCAAACAGAACCCCAAGGGGAATTTGGTAAATTTCATTCCCTCAGATAGCCACAGAAGAATCGGGAGGATAAGAACCAACCCACCCCGCAGCAAATTTGTTAACACTAACACCATTTTTTTCGGCCAGCGGTCTACATAGACCCCGGCTCCTGCCCCAAATAATACAGCAGGAATGGTAAAGGCAATCATTACCGCCGAGACCCAACCGCTAATACTCTGGTTAGCCTGTTGAAACTCAGTGGAGATGACAGCAATCATTAGGACTAGGTAGACTTTATCGGCTAGTTGAGAGAAAACCTGTCCACTCCACAAGGCGAGAAAATTGCGATTTCTCAAAACTGGTAAAAATCCCCGTTCCTCTGGCTCAGGGGGAGGGGGGTCTGAGTTGGGCGGTGTCGGCGCACTAGGCTTTTTACCAGCAGTCTCTGACGAACTGTAGGAGTTACCTGTTGAACTTGAATTGTAGTCTGTGTAATCTACGGGTGTGCTTAGGTCTAAGCCGTTTCTTGTTTCCCAGTCATCCATGGAGTTGATCTGTTTAATGTTAAGATACTGAAAGCGTGCGAGACGTTCAGGCATGAAATAGGGCTGCAATGCCCGAAATAACCGG
>NZ_JARPLU010000250.1:0-4869 GCF_032349615.1 Limnospira sp. PMC 1279.21
TATCGTCGCATTGTCAGGCAATAGCCGGATAAATGTCGCGTAAATGTATCAGTGTTTGCACAGTAACGATGACAACTATTAACGATAATTACCTGAAACTCAAAGCTGGCTACCTATTTCCAGAAATCGCCCGGCGGGTTAATACCTTTGCGGAAGCTAACCCCGACGCACAAATAATTAAACTGGGAATTGGTGATGTCACGGAACCTTTACCAGAAGCCTGCCGAACTGCTATGATTAAAGCGGTCGAGGAAATGGGCGATCGCTCCACATTCAAGGGCTATGGACCAGAACAGGGTTATAGCTGGTTGCGCGAAAAAATTGCCCAACATGACTTTCAAGCCAGAGGCGGCGATATTGACCCAGAGGAAATCTTTATCTCTGACGGTTCCAAATGCGACACTGGGAACATTCTGGATATTTTTGGCAAAGATAACACCATTGCCGTCACAGATCCAGTATATCCCGTCTATGTAGATACCAACGTCATGGCAGGAAATACCGGACCCGTGAATGAGCGTGGGGAATATGAGGGGTTGCTATACCTTCCCATTACCGCCGAGAATAATTTTACCGCCGAAATTCCCAGCGATCGCGTCGATTTAATTTATCTGTGTTTTCCCAATAACCCCACAGGCGCTACAGCCACCAAAGAACACCTGAAAAAATGGGTTGATTACGCCCGCGCCAACGGTTCAATTATCCTATTTGATGCCGCCTACGAAGCCTTTATTACCGACCCCAGCTTACCTCACTCCATCTATGAAATTGAAGGCGCTCGTGAATGTGCGATCGAATTCCGTTCCTTCTCCAAAAATGCTGGTTTTACCGGCACTCGTTGCGCCTTCACAGTCGTTCCCAAAACATTAATGGCAAAAACATCCTCCGGGTCTGATGTCGAGCTGTGGAAGCTGTGGAACCGCCGCCAGTCCACCAAATTTAACGGAGTTTCCTACATTATACAACGGGGAGCCGAGGCAGTGTATTCCCCAGCCGGACAATCCCAAATCCAACAACTCGTAGATTTCTACCTAGAAAACGCCCAAATCATTCGCGAAAAATTGACCGCAGCCGGACTCACAGTTTATGGTGGTGTCAACGCCCCCTATGTATGGGTCAAAACCCCCAGCGGTCTATCAAGTTGGGACTTTTTTGATAAATTACTGCAAACCTGTAATGTAGTAGGAACACCAGGTTCCGGTTTTGGTGCAGCCGGGGAGGGATATTTCCGCATTTCAGCCTTTAACAGTCGTCAAAACGTAGAAGCCGCCATGGAACGCATCACAGACAAGTTTAAAGCCCTCTGAAATTAGTTCACAGCAGAAACCCCGGCTTATTAAATAAACCGGGGTAGCCTGCGCCAGACCCTCATTACTGGCGCACCAATAATCTCTAGCTAACCAACAAAGTCCCTAGCGGGAGAGAGTCCGACGCTTAGTGACCATTCGATAGGCTTCAATAGAGTCGCCCTCATTCCAGTCATTGAAATTTTCAGCCGCAATACCACATTCATATCCGGCATTAACTTCCTTCACATCATCTTTAATCCGCTTGAGGGAGTCAAGGAAGCCATCATGGACTGTCTGTCCACCACGATGAACTCGGATTTTGCAGTTACGAATCAGCTTACCAGACTGAACATAACACCCAGCCACACGGGAACGACCCACAGGGAAAATAGCCCGCACTTCCGCTTGACCAAGAGGTTCTTCCACCAATTCCGGTTCTAGCATACCCTCCATCGCTGCTTCAATATCATCGAGGAGGTTATAGATAATGTTGTACTCACGAATATCTACACCCGCGCGGTCAGCCGCTTGGCGTGCGCCACTAGCCGTAGTAGTATTAAAACCAATCAGGACCGCATCACTAGCGGCTGCTAGGTCAATATCAGTTTCTGTCACCTCACCCGGCGCTGCTAACAGCAGTCGCAGTTGTACCTCCTTCTGGGGTAATTTCTTCAGGGCATTAACTATAGCCTCTACAGACCCCTGAACATCAGCTTTCAGAATAATATTGAGGTCTTTAAGTTCTCCCTCCTGAACCCTAGCCGACAAAGCACTGAGGCTAACTCGACCCTGGAGTAAGCGAGACTGTCGAGCTGTATTCGCGCGTTCCGAAGCCAAAGCCGCCGCCTCTTTTTCGCTCTCAAACACCTCAAACTCATCTCCGGCCGCCGGAACATCCCGCAAACCCAAAATCTCAACAGCAAAGGAAGGGCTGGCATTCTCCACCCGTTGACCATGATCATCAATCATAGCCCGAACCTTACCCAGAGCCGAACCTGCTAAGATCACATCTCCTACCCGCAGAGTCCCATTCTGTACTAACAGAGTAGCCACCGGGCCGCGCGCTTTATCTAGGTTAGCCTCAATCACCGTACCCTTAGCCATACGGTTAGGATTAGCATAGAGGTCCTCAACTTCCGCCACTAACAGCAACATCTCTAGGAGAGTGTCGAGATTTCCGCCATTAATAGCACTAACTGGAACCATAATCGTATCACCGCCCCACTCTTCAGGAACTAAACCATATTCCGTCAGTTCCTGCTTAACTCTGTCCGGTTGAGCCGACTCCTTATCCATTTTGTTAATGGCAATTACCATTGGCACACCCGCCGCCTTAGCATGGCTAATAGCCTCCACCGTCTGAGGTCGCACCCCATCATCAGCAGCTACCACCAGAATAGCAATATCAGTAACTCTCGCTCCCCTGGCTCGCATAGCTGTAAAGGCTTCGTGACCAGGAGTATCTAAGAAAACTACCTGTTGAGTCTCGCCGGACTCATTTTGCACATCAACATGATAAGCACCAATATGCTGGGTAATGCCTCCCGCTTCTCCCTGGGCTACCTTAGTTTTGCGAATAGAATCGAGTAGGGTAGTTTTTCCGTGGTCAACGTGACCCATAATCGTTACCACTGGCGGACGGCGTTGGAGATTATCCAAATCTTCCGCATTGAGGATATTATCAGGTTTTTGAGCCGCTGATTTCTGCTCCTCGGTTACCACCGTAACCTCTAATTCTTCACAAACCATCGAAATAGTTTTGAAATCTAGGGTTTCTGTGATATTAACCGCAATACCACGGGAGAACAGACGCTTGATAATTTCGGTTTCCGCAATTGACAGAGCATGGGCGAGTTCCTGAACCGTCATCGGTCCTTGAACCACTAAACGCTCCACCTTTTCTGGTAATGCTGGTGTAGGCGCGCGCCGAGAAGCAGCCGCCCCGCTACCACTACCACCACTACCACCGGAATGGCGAGATGGTGCTGATTTCTTTCGTCCCTGATTAGAGACTGCAGCCAATTTTCCGCTTCCCGAAGCAGTTTTAGCCTTGGGAGGTCGAGCCAAGGATATACTCAGAGCCTCGGACTCGGAGCTATCAGTGGTCAGGCTATCAAAATCATCATCGTCCTCATCGTCAATCAGAGGCTTAATCCGGGGGCGCTTGACCTTGGCTTTACCTGCCTTACCACCCTTTTCATCAATATCATCATCATCATCATCCACAGAACTCGCACGCTTAGGTGAAGTCATGGGTTGAGGCCGCTTCAGCGTTAAACCGCGTTTGGGGCGCTTAGAATCCAATAGACCATCATCTTCAGGTATAGCCCCGATATCGCTATCATCCTCGATGATTTCAGTCGGTTCGGTTTTAATGGCTACGCTTGGTTGTCTCGAAGGTGGTGGTTGCAGTTCCGGCATCGACCTGGCAGGTTTCACCGTAGAAACCCGCTTTTTCACCTCTCTAACCTCTTGGTTATCAGAGGTAACTGGCCGTTTTTTATGTTTGGAAGCTACTGGTTTATCAGCTTTATCAGCTTTATCAGCGCTTTTCTCCACGGGACCGCTCCCGGACTGACTGGGTTTGGGAGTGGGCTTATTCTGTTTTAAAACGGGCTTACGAGACGGTTGCGGAGATTTACTAGCCGTCGGTACAGGTCTGGCGGGTGGCCCTACTAAAGTGGGCGATTCTTCCTCAGTTGTAACTGAGCTGGTCGAAGTAGTCGATTTAGGCATCTTGGCGATCGCTTTTTCGGGTCTATTAGCCCCGCTGACATCATCAAAGGCTGTGTTAATTCCAGAAGAGGTAACTTCCACAGGGAGTTGGCGGGGGGGTTGGGGGGAATTATTGGGTTTTGGCAATTCGGATATATTGGTTTCGGAACTGACAGATGATTCGGACAAGTTAGGGGGTTTGGGGGGAGTGGCAACGGATGCAGCAGGAGGCTCAGGCTGGGGTGAGTCTGCCGGTGATGGTTGATTTTCTGGTCTGATGAGGTTTGGCCTGCGAATTTCTAAAATCTGTTGTTTTTTCTTGTCCACAGCACCACCAGCATGGGACTGATGGGCTGCATCAGGATTTTCATCAGACCATGCGGAAATGGGATGACTGGCAACGTATTTCTGGATCCGTTCAGCATCTGATTCCGTAATCGTACTGCTATGGCTTTTGACAGAGATATTCAGCCGTTCACAGACGGCTAAGATGTCTTTGTTCTCCAAATTTAACTCTCGTGATAGTTCGTAAATTCTGACTTTGACGTTGTTCATCCACTCTTGCCTCTTCGTACCAACCCGTTTTTAATTATATTGACATTATTTTAGGGGTGTTACCAACTGCGATCGCCTCCACTGGGTTACACTGTACCACTTTTGATCGCGATCGCGATCGGCACTAGATCAACTCACCCTTGTTTACGACAGAAACAGTTTAAGCCTTGAACAGAACATAATCCTAATTAGGCCCGCCCTCATACCCCTATTTGCCACCTGGGAAACTCTTGTTATTGACTTATGCTGTGATCACCTGATACATTTACGCGACATTTATCCGGCTATTGCCTGACAATGCGACGATAGT
>NZ_JARPLU010000251.1:0-4829 GCF_032349615.1 Limnospira sp. PMC 1279.21
CTACTTTTTTGGCTAAAAACCACAGCCAAGTAGTCATTGAAGATTTGAATGTGTCAGGTATGCTGAAAAATCATGGTTTGGCGGGTTCGATCGCTGATGCTTCATTTTATGAGTTCCGTCGTCAACTAGGTTACAAGGCAGAACGTTATGGTTCAAAGTTGATTATTGCCGATAGATTTTATCCATCCAGTCAACTTTGTTCTAATTGCGGTTATCGTCAAAAAATGCCCCTAGTCCGTCGGACTTTTGAATGTCCAAACTGTGGCTTGAAGATTGATAGAGATTTGAACGCCAGTAGAAATTTAGAAAAATCGCCTGGTTCCGACGATTACACTTGTGGACGGGGTGCTGCCGACAGTCCCGGACGAAGCAAGAAATAAACATCAATATCCGGCTATGTCCGGTTTTGTTTAAGTTTTATAGAGCAGTACAACCATTGAATTCTCAACCTGAATCATCACCACTTGAACCTAATTTAACCACAGGCTCTCAGTCCCCCGACGAGCCTATAGATTACCTCAAGCGTCAGGCTGAAGATTTGAGGCAGGAAATTGCCCAACTTCAGATAACTAAGGCAAAATTACAGCAGGAACAAACCGCCCTCACTCAATCTATGGGAAACCTGGTTTCTGAAGCCCTCAGCCAGTTGGAGGCGAGGCGACAGACTCTACAGGTGGAAGTAGAAAAACTCGAACGTCGCCGAGAACGCATTGAGCAAGAAATGCGAACTACTTTTGCAGGGGTTTCTCAGGATTTGGCTATCCGAGTCCAAGGTTTTAAAGATTATTTGGTTGGTAGTCTTCAAGACCTGGCGGCTACCGCAGAACAGCTTGAGTTAATCCCAGAAGAACCCATCACTCCCCCTGCTGCTAGTTCCACTCCCGCAGGTCAGTCGGCGGAGTCCGTGGCTGAACCTGACCCTAATACTCAATTTACGAAGTCGGCTTTTGCTGAACAAACCAAACAAATTCGTCGGATTATTGACCAATACCGCACTAATCCTGACTATTATGGCCCCCCTTGGCAGTTCCGCCGCACTTTTGAGCCTATCCACGCTAAACAGGTTTCTAATTGGTTCTTTAACCAAGGTGGACGCGGTGCGTTGCGGACTATGGGAAGCCGTCTGCAAAATATTCTGGTGGCTTCGGCGACTATATCTATTCTCAGAAGTCTCTATGACAGACGTTTGGGGACTTTGGTTTTGGCGAATAGTCCAGAACGCCTGGGAGAGTGGCGGCGGGGACTTCAAGACTGCTTAGGAATTGACCGCCGTGATTTTGGACCTGAGCGAGGGTTGGGATTATTTGAAGACCCAGAGTTATTGGCTCAAAAAGCGGACAGGTTGGTTAATGATGGTCGGCTTCCGTTTATTATTATTGATGATACAGAGGACAAAATTAGCCTCTCGTTGCTCCAGTTTCCCCTCTGGTTGGCTTTTGCTCCTGACCCACAGGCGGCGGCTCAGTCATCCTTCGATAGGTTTTGAGGGCAGTTGATATAGGCTAGTCGGATTCGGTTTGCAAATTGTCGATGGATGCAGGAAATTTGATTAAATATGGTTAATTGGTTCATTCTCAATGGGGTGGTGTTGGTGGTGGCTTATCTGCTGGGCTCAATTCCTACTGGATATGCGATCGCCCTTTGGTTCTATGGTATTGATATCCGGGCGGAGGGTTCTGGTTCAACTGGCGCAACTAATGTATTAAGAACCTGTGGTAAACTGCCAGCGATCATGGTTTTAGCAGTCGATATTTTGAAGGGTGTCGCTGCTATTGCTATGGTTTTCTGGGTGTATTCCCTCAATGAAACCCGCCAAATTGCTACTATGGCTGGGATTGACTCCCCTCAAGTTTTGGCTTACTCGATAGCCACATTATCTGGCTTAATCGCCGTATTCGGGCATACAATGTCTATATGGATAGGCTTTAAGGGCGGTAAATCTGTGGCTACCAGTTTGGGGATCTTATTTGCTCTCAATTGGCTGCTGGCTTTGGCTACATTGATTGTATTTGGGGTGGTTTTAGCTGTTTCCCGGATTGTATCTTTAAGTTCTATTGCTGGGGCTATCACCATCGCGGCTTTAATGATTATCACCGGACAACCCCTCCCCTACCAAATTTTTGCGATCGCCGCCGGAACTTATGTGATTTGGCGACATCGTAGCAATATCGAGCGGATTTTGCAGGGTACAGAACCCCGCATTGGTCAAAAACTCTCAGCAGACCCTACCCCCTAATTCCCTAATTCCCGGGAGCGATCGCCAGCCGCTTTCACCGCCTTAATTAAAGCCGAGCGAAAACCCGCCGCCTCTAGTTCCGCAATTCCCGCAATAGTTGTACCCCCTGGACTGGTGACGCGATCCTTTAATTCGGCTGGGTGTAATTGAGATTCCCGCAAGAGTTGAGCGGTTCCCCAAACGGTATCCAGAGCCAACTTTGAGGCGATCGCTCTAGGAAGTCCAGCCGCCACTCCTCCATCAGTCAAAGCCTCAATCATAATCGCCACATATCCAGGACCAGAACCCGATAAACCCGTTACCGCATCCATCAAATATTCTGGAACTTCCACCACATCCCCAACTGCTGCTAAAATCTCCGTAGCGCGTTTAATCTGTGCAGGTTCCACGGAACTACCAGCAGCCAAAGCGCTAACTCCGGCTCCTACTGTAGCGGGAGTATTTGGCATCACCCTAATCACTGGAGAGTCTGAAAAAACCCTCTCCAACTTAAACAGGGTAACACCTGCCAAAATAGATATGATGATAGTACCCGGCTTTAGCAGTCCTTTTAAATCGTCAGCCACCCAGCCAAAAATCTGAGGCTTGACAGCCAGCAACAGCACCTCAGTAGCTTTCGCCACTTCCCGATTATCAGATGTTACCCCTACCCCATATTTGTCAGACAGAAACTGACGGCGATCGCCAGAAGGGTCACTAACCATCACCATTCCCGGGGCATAAATCTGCTTCGCCAACAGACCCGACAGCAAAGCCTCTCCCATGACCCCGCCACCAATCAATCCCAATTTAAACTCACTCATCCGTCCATTATCTCAAAATTTGGGCTAAGGATTAGGGGAGAAGCATAACTATCACCTGCCAAACATCTCCCCTTGTCCCATCGTATCTGCATCACCCGCAACTACTGCATCGCCTGGACCTTTTCGGGTTGCCAAGCCGAGGAAGGACTAGAACTCACGCGGGGACGCACACCGGGAACCTCATTAGCCACCCCACCTTGAGTTCTAACCTGAACACAACTAGGAGCAAACAGAAAGATGCTTTCTCCAATGCGTTCTTGATGACCATCGAGGGCATAAGTGCCACCAGCCACGAAATCTACCGCTCTCTGAGCTTGGTCTGGGTCCATCATCGTCAAATTCAGAACTACAGACTTGCGTTCCTTCAGGGCGCGGATAGCGGCCGGCATTTCTTCAAAAGTGCGAGGTTCCATAACCATCACTTCCGAAATTCCGTTGATCGCTCCTGGCATTCCAATTACATTATTCATTCCTGTTGAACCCATTGTTACTGATTCAGATGTCATATTACCACCTCCGACCGCCGCCACAGCACGTTCACGGGGGCGACGAGACCCACGACGTTCTTCCTCTGACATGAGAGGAGCAGCCTGTGGTTGAGGGGCTTGATACATATTCTGGTATTGTTCCCCTTCCATTTCATCGTATTCGTAATCGTACTCAACTGACTCATTGAGTCCTACGAAATCTCTAAGTTTGCTAAACAGTGTATTCACGGCTCACTCTGCTCCATAAAACTGCCACAAAACGTCACCATTGACATTTTGATATTTACTGCCTGCATTACCCAGACTGTAACCAGTCCCCGGATAGACAGGCCTTGTACCCTAAAGCACAGGGTCAACTAAATTTACACGAGATCCCCAATTGAGGAAACAACCCTTAAAGATCTCATATGTTGAGTAACTGCTCTAAAGATACCGCTCTAGCTGACCTGGTGGGGGCTGATTGTCATCATTTTTTTAGACATTTCCTCCCCTCACACAAAGGCAGATGATTAAAGTTTAACCCGAAAGTTCCTCATCCCCCCTATTGATAGTTCATCAGGTGGACTGCTCTATAAAACTTAAACAAAACCGGACATAGCCGGATATTGACGTTTATTTCTGGCTTCGTCCGGGACTGTCGGCAGCACCCCGTCCACAAGTGTAATCGTCTGAACCAGGCGATTTTTCTAAATTTATACTGGCGTTCAAATCTCTATCAATCTTCAGGCCACAGTTTGGACATTCAAAAGTCCGACGGACTAGGGGCATTTTTTGACGATAACCGCAATTAGAACAAAGTTGACTGGATGGATAAAATCTATCGGCAATAATCAACTTTGAACCATAACGTTCTGCCTTGTCACCTAGTTGCCGACGGAACTCATAAAATGAAGCATCAGCGATAGAACCCGCCCAACCATGATTTTTCAGCATTCCAGACACATTCAAATCTTCAATGACTACTTGGCTGTGGTTTTTAGCCAAAAAAGTAGTTATTTTATGAATCGTGTCACGGCGAATATTAGCTACTCTTTGATGTAGCTTTTGAACTTTTAAGAGACATTTGGCCCGATTTTTTGAGCCTTTGACTTTGCGACTTAAATGACGTTGTAATCGAGCTAGTTTTTGGGTGGCTGCTTTATAAGCCTTGGGATTAGAGAATTGGGTCCCATCGGAGCAAGTCGCCAAATTGTTAATTCCTAGGTCTACCCCGATTCTCTCTCGATATTTCGGTGTAATTTCTGGCGTGATTTCTACGAAAAAGCTAATATACCAGTCACCTGCTTGGCGCGTTATAGTGAG
>NZ_JARPLU010000252.1:0-1619 GCF_032349615.1 Limnospira sp. PMC 1279.21
CAGATCGGCGGCTCCTTGACCCCCACCTGCCGTTGGGCGAGGTGGGGGAATGCGTCGCTATTTTTGTTCAAATTTGCTCAGGGTTTTTTGAGGATAATCCATTACATCAGACTTACCCAAACCTACCCATAACTAGACTTTTTTATGTCACGATCGCTCTCCCCCCTATCTTGAGAGGGGGATTCACAATCGACCCAAAAACGGTAATTAGGGGCGGGTTCACGAACAATCTGCTCGAAATAGAGGATGATTGCTAGAGGCGGCGGCTACAGCAGGGGAAGTCGAAACGCCCCTATTACTCTATGTAGTTGTTGATGCCAAATGCTTCTCAATCACCTCAGAAATATCTGAGGGTTTGACTCGCGTATAATGAGCCTTATCTGGCATGACAACTAAGTTGGGCCCTAATTTACATTTTTTCAGACAACCTGTTTTTTCAATTTTAACTTGATCATGCAATCCGCGATCGCATAAGGCTTGCTCCAGGACTCGACAAACTGCTTGTCCTCCTCGCTGGCGACAATCAGATTTCTGACAAACTAGAATTTTCGCCGGTTTAGGCTGGCTTTTGGTTGAGGGCCTCACAGAGTTGACTGGGCGCACTGAGGGTTCAGATGCTGGTATAATCTTGGTGGCTTTGAGTTTGACTTTGGCATTTTTTAAATTGAGGATTTTTTCGCCAAATACTCTCACCTCTAACCCCTCAGATAACAGGTGTTTTGCCTCGTCACGTAATCGCTTAGATAGCTTAATTGTATACAATCCTGATGTAGTCATCAGTTGCAGGATTTGCGGGGTTTTGCCTTTTAATAAAATCTGCAAAACTCTACCCGAAAGGCTGAAATCCGAAACTTGCTTATTGAATTTAGACATAATTTTTGCGGTTTGTTTGGTGTGCTTGGGTTCATGGGATTTATTGCCTAACTACGATTCCAGGCCCTTTCCAGAGATAGGGCTAGTTCCCGTGGCGATGCACTTAACCTTCTCAGGACACTAGCAAGCTGAACAGCTTCGGTGGTGTTGGTAATCTTTACCCGCAGCGGGTGATCTACCTGACACCAACAGCTAATTCCCAATTCTTGCAGCCGCCGATAGACCTGCCACCTTTTTGACCAGGCCACTTCTACTACTTCACCGGACTTCGGATCTAATTCTGATGAATTCATTACCACATCTAAATGAAAGAGATTTGCACTAAATTGGGCTGATGACTGCTGCCCTAGCTCACAAATGACTCGGATAGTCCCATATTTCATTGATAACACAAATGATATCTTTTCTCAATAGTCTGTTTATAAAAGTTTACGAAAACGTCAGCCCGGTCGAGTGGCAACTTCAACATCCGCATATATACTTACAGTAAAAAATCTGTAAATTTGGATACATTTTTTCTAAAATTATGCCAAAATTTTAGTAGGGGAATTTTTTAATCATAAAATCGGAGATTTAAAATCATGAGTTTAGAAGAACAAGCCCGGGAATTGTTGGTCCAGAATCGTCACCATAAGCAGCATCTTGACGAAACGATGCTTTCGCGGGCGGCCCAGGAAAGCGATCGCGCACCTGGAGCTGGTTCGGAGCCTAATCACAGTATGGCGGACGAACAAGCACGGGAACTG
>NZ_JARPLU010000252.1:1629-4739 GCF_032349615.1 Limnospira sp. PMC 1279.21
TTAGCCGAAACCCGTCACCATGAGGAACATTTACACGAAACCATGCTTTCGCGGGTGGCCCAGGAAAGCGATCGCGCACTTGGAGCTGGTTCGGAACCTAATCACAGTATGGCGGACGAACAAGCACGGGAACTGTTAGCCGAAACCCGTCACCATGAGGAACATTTACACGAAACCATGCTTTCGCGGGCGGCCCAGGAAAGCGATCGCGCACGTGGAGCTGGTTCGGAGCCTAATCACAGTATGGCGGACGAACAGGCGCGGGAACTGTTAGCCGAAACCCGTCACCATGACGAACATATCCACGAAACGATGCTGTCGCGGTCTAGTGAGGGATATTAGCAATAGTAGAGGTAGAGTTAGCATAGCCCCATGAGGGGAGACAAAACCACCTAGGAAGGTAGTTAGCAACCTACTTTCTTAGGTGGTAGATCTGGCTAATTATCGCCCAATGTTCCGACTGAATTAACTTGGCAATTTCCGTATTGTTCCGGTGGAATAATCACATCAGTCAGCCAGAGACTTTGAACATCATCCTCTCGGAGCCAGCCTCTGTCTCCTGGCTGTAGGGTGGTGATTTCCTCTAGGTTATCTATGGGTTGATTAATCCCTTGAGGGTCGGAGTCGTCCAATTCTGTCGGTAAAGGGGTATTATTGTCTGGTGTAGCTAGATTATGCGATGAGGGAA
This sequence comes from Limnospira sp. PMC 1279.21, assembly GCF_032349615.1. Taxonomy (NCBI): domain Bacteria; kingdom Bacillati; phylum Cyanobacteriota; class Cyanophyceae; order Oscillatoriales; family Sirenicapillariaceae; genus Limnospira; species Limnospira sp. PMC 1279.21. The sequence continues at coordinate 2,318 of NZ_JARPLU010000252.1, forward strand.
CCGAACACACTTTTAACTCTACCCAAGTTCCGTCATTTTGGGTTGTTTGTCGTTCGAGAACCTGAAAGACACTATTGCTAGGAACTTCCCCTTTTAATTCCCCTTCCACAAAGTCTTGGTGCAATACAATAGGACTTGGGGGGATGTTATTCTGTATAGTGCGAGCAGAACTCAATTGGATGACTGATCCAAGCGGAACACCTGCGCCATAGGGGACAGTTGGGGTAGGGAGAGAAGGATCAGCGGGTCTGGTGGTAAGGGGGGTGCTAGTAGGCGGTTCGTCGGGTTCTGTGGTCTGATCACCCCCTAGGAATGTCCAAGCTAAGGCCCCGCCAATACCCAACAGTATTAAAATGCCTAATGATAATAACCAAATTGAACGGCTTTTGTTTTTGTCAACTACAATTAATTCGGTTTGCATAGCTGAGTCGTCAGAACCGCTGAGGTCTGATGAGCTATCGGCTATGGTGTCATCGTTGAGACTAATGGCGGTAGGAACGGAAATTTCCGGTAAGTCTTGAATTGTCTTGGGGGAAACTTGAAAATGCAGTAGGGCGATGGTAACGTTATCATGGCCGTTTTGGGTGTTGGCAATTTTCAAGAGGCGATCTCGTACTGATGGGAGGGTAGTTTGACCCTGCAAAACTGGTAAGATTTCGCTCTCCCAATATTGTTCTACCCGATCGCGATCGCTCAATCCATCGGAACATAGGACAAAGATACAATCGGAGTCAACGGGAAATCTCTGGATGGTAGGATGTAAATTGAGAGAGTGGGTAATTCCGAGGGCTTGAATTAGGGCTCCCGATGATACTTGCTGTAATGCTTCACGATAGATAGTATAGCCTAGTCTAACTTCTCGGGAGGCGACATCATCATCAAGGGTAACCTGGTAGCAACCCTCAGGTGTAATCCAGTAGGCGCGGGAGTCTCCAATATGGGTTAAATATATTTCATGAACATGAGCCAAAGCCATGACTATAGTAGTTCCCATGCGTTGACGACCCTGGCGCTCTTCGGTATCATTGCGATCGCTAATGGCATCGTTAGCAATACTAATGGCTCGCTTCAACCGATTGGTCAAGGAAAGGGGGTCCCAATTGGCGGGATGTAGGGGAATTTTTTCCATTTGTTCCCGTACAATTTCAATAGCTAAACCAGAAGCCACCTCGCCGCCTTCCTGTCCGCCAATACCATCGCAGACAATAGCCAAAGCCATGGAGTTTTCATCAATACCATCGTTGTACGCGGACCGATAGCAGGCATCCTCATTATGCGATCGCGTAGGACCTGCATCTGTGACGGTGACAATATCGACTTGTCTTTCTAAAGACCGTCCACAAATGACTAAGGCTTGGTCTAGTTGACTGGCCAAGCGCATCGACTTTCTAATTTCCCCGGCTATCAGTTGTTGGGTAAGTTGTTCCAAAAATTTCTGAATCCGGCGATCTGCTGTAGGAATTAACGATTGCCAAACTGACCCCAGTTGAGATAGTCCTGCGGCTTTAGCTTGGTAGCGTAATTCCAATAATCTGACCAGAGGCCCTTCTACCCGCAGCAGGTCAAAATCAAGTAGACTGGAAGCGACCCCCTGACAACTCAAGGGATACCACAATGTAGCTATCTGCCATAACCAGCTTAATTGACGCATGGCTGATGTTTCTTCCCAGACTTGGGATAGTAATGGTCGAAGTTCCCCCGACTTAGGTTCAATGGGGCATCCTTCTAACAGCCATATATCTTTTTTTAGGGGACTTTTGGCTGCAGGTATCCACCCATAGACCTGGGGAATGTGGAGTCGCTCAGAAAACAGTTTCAGGTAACAGGAAATCTCCTCGGCGGTAATATCATTTCCGGGAGTTTGCGGAAGTTGTTCGGGTTGAGTGTCCACAAAAATACGACCGCCCTGGCTGAGATAGCGATCGGCAATCAAAGTTCCAGCGGGCATATCCTCAAAGCCCGTAACGAGCGCCCATAGATAGTATTTTCGCATATCATTTTGCATAGAGGGTTCTCACATCTGGAGTAGCCACCAAATTGGGTTCAGGGAATATTTGGATACCAGACCAGAGTGTCTCGTTTCATACCAATACAATCGAGGGTTACGACACAGACAGCAGCCAAGCATTGGAACAACAACACATAGAGTGGTGCAGAAGGGGCGCGTGCGTCACGAAATGTAATCTTTTCGTGTTTTCCGAAAATTGTCGGGATGTGACGCACCCTACAGTTATTGGCGCTGAGTGACTGGCTGGTGTGAACTATTGTAGCGCTTATTATCTCCCAGTATAGTTATCATAGGACCGGGATTTATAGCACAAGACAGAAAAGTTAGGACGTATAGCACAAGACAGGAAAGTTAGGACGTATAGCACTAGTCAATACGGTTAGGACGCAGCCTTGAGAACAGAATCCATGGCAG
>NZ_JARPLU010000253.1:0-4807 GCF_032349615.1 Limnospira sp. PMC 1279.21
CCATGGATTCCGTTCTCAAAGCTGCGTCCTAACCACCTTGACTAATGCTATAGATTACTCCTTTTCTCGCCCAAATCACACGGAGAACAAAGGATAATTATACCCATTGTGCAAGTTATCCTAAAACCCTGCTATACTATTGATAAAGAAACTCAAAAAGACCTAATTATGAGCGCTTCCAAACCCTACCAGCCCTTGCTATTTCGCCTATTACACGGCTTGAATAGCCTTTTAGTATTTGGATGTATTATCACTGGCTATCTCGTTTACGAAAGCTACGATCGCCGTTTCGGGACTCTCTGGTTAATCCCGGAAGATAGCAACCTGATCGACATCCATGGAACCTGGGGATTTTTCCTATTTTTTATGGCCTTAGCCTTCACCTACTACAGCCTACGTCGGGGGAAAAAACGCCTCATCCAACCTGACACCCTAGCCCAACTCAAACGGACCCCACAGCCAATCTGGTGGTACACCCTCCATCGAATCACCAACACCATAGCCTTATTAGCCCTAGCACTAGCCGTCATTTCTGGGAAATTCCAGGACGAAAACTGGCTGAGGGTAGGGGAAACACACCATTTGTCGTATAATATCCACCTGTTAGCTTGGGCAATTATGATTGTGGCGATCGCCCTTCATGTTCTGATGGCGGCGCGGGTTGGAGGTGTTCCCCTGCTGCTGTCTATGGCTAATTCTCAAATCAAATCCAGCGACCATCCCCGTCTCTGGTGGGGTAACTTGCGAAACTGGCTAAAACATCCCCGAATTTGACTATAAAAACGGAAAAGGCACTTGGGAGTCTGGCCGAGTTTCGACCCCAAGTACCTCTTCCTTCAAACCTTACTCCTCACACTTGACAACCAATATATACTATTTTCCGAGATTGTCAAGAGCATTTCCCAATTAAGCCACCGCAGGCTGAGGCTGAAACTGGAACATCGAGTAAATCACATTCCGGCGAATATCCGTCATCATATCCAGGAAAAGTTCGTAACCCTCCCGTTTATACTCCACCAGCGGGTCTTTCTGACCATAGCCTCGCAGACCCACAGACTCCCGCAAAGCATCCATTTGCTGCAAATGTTCCCGCCACAGAGTATCAATCTGTTGGAGAATAAAAAACCTTTCCGCATCACGCATCAGTCCAGGGCGAATCTGATTTACCTGAGCCTCCTTAATATCATAGGCATTACGCAGTTGTTCATACAAGAAAGTCTTAATCTCCTCAACCGTCATATCAAACAACTGTTCAGAAGTCAGATCCTTCAGCAAATAAACAAACTCCTTCACCTTAGCCACCAAAGTCTCAAGATCCCACTCTTCCGAAGGCAGATCCGGGTTAATATAAGCCTCGACGATATCATCCATCGTCTTTTCGCCATACTTAATCACCTGTTCCTTGAGATCCTGACCTTCCAATACCCGGCGGCGTTCCGCATAAATAGCCCGACGCTGATTATTCATTACCTCGTCGTACTCGAACACCTGCTTACGGATATCATAATAATAAGTTTCTACCTTTTTCTGGGCATTTTCCAGCGATCGCGTCAACAACTTCGACTCAATAGGTAAATCCTCCTCCACCTGAAAAGCCGTCATCATCGCCGCCACCCGTTCACCACCAAAAATCCGTAGCAAATTATCTTCCAGACTCAAAAAGAAGCGAGTCGAACCCGGGTCTCCCTGACGACCAGCCCTTCCCCGCAACTGGTTATCTACCCGACGGGACTCATGGCGTTCTGTACCGATAACGTGCAATCCTCCCAGGGACACCACCTCATCATGTTCCTCATGAGTAAACACCTCATACTCAGCCACAATAGCCTGATAAACCTCCCGTATCCGCTGAACCACCACATCAGTAGTGGGAGCTTTTTCCGAGGCTACAGCTAGGATATCCTCAGCCATAAGTTCAGGAACACTACGTTCCCCATAAACCGACACCGCAAAATCTACCGCCGATCGCAGTTTCTCTTGAGTCTCTACCGACAACTCCGTGGGAAAAATTCCCGCCGCCACCTTCCAAACCTTCGGCTTATCAGCAGCAGCAAAACCCTGGGGCTTATTACGACGGGGACCCCCTCCGATTTGAGGGATAGCCAATTCTCGCTCATCTTGCGGTTTCACAATTCGGGGCATAAAATACTCCCGTAACTTCAACCGCGCCATATAATCAGCATTACCCCCCAGGATAATATCAGTTCCTCGCCCCGCCATGTTAGTAGCAATAGTTACAGCCCCTTTGCGACCAGCCTGCGCCACAATTTCTGATTCCCTTTCCACATTTTCCGGCTTCGCATTCAAAAGATTATGGGGAACCTCCTGCTGTGATAACAAACCAGAAAGCAACTCCGATTTTTCCACACTGGTAGTTCCCACCAATACAGGTCTACCCATATTGTGCATTTGCGCGCATTCAGTAGCGATCGCCAGCCATTTCCCCTGCTCAGTTTTATAAACCATATCCGACAAATCCGCACGAGCCGTCGGTCGGTTAGTCGGAACTACCGTCACCTGCAAATTATAAATCTTCTCAATTTCCGCCTCCTCAGTTTTCGCCGTCCCCGTCATCCCCGACAATTTGGGATATAGCAAAAAGAAATTTTGATAAGTAATTGTCGCCAAAGTTTGGGTTTCCGGCTGAATTTCCACACCTTCCTTAGCCTCGATCGCCTGATGTAAGCCATCACTCCAACGCCGACCCTGCATTACCCGTCCCGTGAACTCGTCTACAATAACGACTTCATCATCCCGAACGATATAATTAACATCCTTGATAAACAATTCTTTTGCTTTCAACGCATTAAACACAAAATGCGCCCAAGGGTCATTAGGATCATATAAATCCTTAACCCCCAAAAACTCTTCCGCCGCCGCAAAACCCTCATCCGTCAGCAGAACATTACGCGCCTTTTCGTCCACCTCATAATGTTCCTTATCCTTCTGTAGCGCCTTCGCCACCTCCGCCGCCCTCATATACTTCTCACTAGGACGTTCTACCTGACCAGAGATAATCAACGGAGTGCGCGCCTCATCAATTAGCACCGAGTCCACTTCGTCAATAATGCAATAATTGAAAGGACGCTGCACCACCTCTTCCATAGAGGTCGCCATATTATCCCGCAAATAGTCAAACCCAACCTCACTGTTAGTTGCGTAGGTAATATCACAGCTATAGTTCTTTTTCCGTTCCTCTGGACCCATTCCCTGCTGGATTAATCCCACACTCAACCCCAGAAAACGGTGTACCTGTCCCATCCACTCAGCATCACGACGCGCTAAATAATCATTAACCGTGATAATATGCACCCCGTGACCTGATAACCCATTTAGATAAGCCGGGAGGGTCGAAACCAGGGTTTTTCCTTCCCCCGTTTTCATCTCCGCGATTTCCCCCTTATGTAAAATCATACCCCCCAGCACCTGAACATCAAAGTGCCGCATTCCTAACACCCGTCGGGAAGCCTCCCTGACTACAGCAAACGCTAACGGTAAAATTTCCTCCAGGATTTGTTCCCTTTCCTCCCGGTTTTTGGCTTTCGCCAACATCTCCTTAAACTCCCCCGTCTTTGCCTTTAGACCTTCATCGGAGAGCGATCGCACATCTTCCTCTAGGATATTAACATCCGTCACTACAGGCTGATATTTTTTGATTTTCCGGGCATTAGGATCGCCCAGCAGAGCTTTAAGCATAGCAATAACAGGATAATCTCAACACTTTCCTATCTAGTATAGGGTTTATTCTTTACCATGAAACTCCCATAGCCAGATCTTTTCCAATGCGATCGCATCCCTGTTGGTTTAGATTATAATTACTGATTGCCATTGCTTTTTATGTTTCCTGAGTATTTACCCCCACTGGCTGAACCACTCACCGAATTGACTTCTATCTCCCTCGCTGAAGCAATTATTGCTCAACCCATAACCCTCCCAGCCGTCCCTCAACCTATCCTCACTACCTATGTCCGCCAAGGAAACCCACAGCCTCCCATTCTTCTCCTACACGGTTTCGATAGTTCCGTCCTAGAGTTTCGCCGACTCTTACCACTATTAGCTAATACCACCGAAACCTGGGCCGTGGATCTATTGGGCTTTGGCTTTACGCAGCGATCGCCTTATTTAACCGTTAATCCTGCTCATATCCTAGCCCATCTCTACGCTTTCTGGCAATCCCGCATCAATCAGCCAGTTATCTTAGTTGGCGCTTCTATGGGAGGTGCTACAGCCATCGACTTTACCCTAAATCATCCCCACGCTGTACAATCTCTCGTCCTAATTGATAGTGCCGGAATCAATAAAGGTCCCATCGCTGGCAAGTTTTTATTTCCACCCTTCGACTATCTCGCTACCGAATTTCTGCGACAACCCAAAGTTCGCCAAAGTATCAGCGAAAACGCCTATTTTGACAAAACCCTCGCCTCCCGTGATGCTCAGTTATGCGCCGCGTGGCATCTACAATCACCATTATGGAATCGCGGTTTAATTGAGTTTACCAAAAGTGGCGGTTATGGTGCTTTTGGCGATCGCTTAAATACTATTCAACAACCCACCTTAATTTTATGGGGCAACAATGACAAAATCTTGGGAACCAAAGATGCCGATAAATTCCGAACCGCTATCCCTAACAGTAAACTTATCTGGATTGACAAATGCGGTCATGTTCCCCACCTCGAACAGCCACAAATTACCGCCAATCAAATACTCGAATTTGTCAATTAGCCACCCTCTCCCCCGCCCCCGCCTCATTCCCCCCAACCCTTGACAATTCCCCTCCCCATCAGTTACCATATTCTTGTGGGGGTTC
>NZ_JARPLU010000254.1:0-4794 GCF_032349615.1 Limnospira sp. PMC 1279.21
ATGTCGTCATCCCAAAGTTGAGCCATTTGAGCGGAGGTTTTGTGGCCATGCTCTTAGGCAAAAGCCTTGAATTTGTGCCAGTCGGTAATTTGGTGGCTATGACCAGGTGGGCGATTAAGTTTAGGGAGGAAGTCGCCGGTGTGTTCTTTTCTTTGCAGCCAGAGATTGATGGTGTTCCTGCTGACATGGAAAACTTGACTGGCTTCGGTTTTGGGTATACCGTCTAGTTCAATTGCATTAATAACTTTTTGTCTAAGGTCGTAACTGTAGGGGGCTGGCATTTTGGGTCTTCTGTAGATATCCTTGCCATTATACGTCCTAACTTCTCTGTCTTGTGCTATAATTATCAGCAAAATCCTTGGCAAATTGAGCAATCGGCTACAATGGCCATAAACTGATAAACAGTTGTATATGTCCATGCTTGGGAAAGGTCTCATCCTAATTTCAACTATCTGAAACCGATTGCCCCTGAATATGAGCAAAGATCCAACCTGTTGGTAAAGGTTTATGAAATCCGCATCTTCAAACAATTCGATGCCTCAAAATCCTGCTGTATCTGCTACCGTTGATGTCGATGTCATCGATGGAGACGGAAACATTTTCACATCTTCCCGTCGTCCGGCGGGCAACTCAGCAGGGGGTAAAGCCCCCCATGGTAATAACCCATCATCTTCTGGGTTAGCCCGCACCAGTGGGAATTTCTCTAATTTTTTAGCCCCCCTAAAAAAAGAAACCTTTGTTGAAGTTGTTAAAGATGTTGAAAATAAACTAAAAACCGTTAACGAAACCCTGTCGATGCTCGACAATCTCCTGGATGCCCAGGGATTCGAGGCAATTCTTAACGAAATGTTATCCTCGATTACCTTTAAAACAGGAGAACTTCTCAACGCCGATCGCACCACGATCTGGCTGATGGACGAAGAAAAGCACGAACTCTGGTCTATAGTTGCTAAAGGAGAAGACGGAGAACCCTTAGAATTAAGGATTCCGGCTAGTGCTGGCATTGCCGGGGAAGCAGCCACCCATAAGAAAATCGTTAATATTCCCTACGATTTCTATGATGATCCGCGCTCGGCGGCCGCCAAAAAATTTGATGAAAAAAATGGCTATCGTACCTACACTATGATCGCCATGCCTCTCCTGAATGAGAATGACGATTTAGTAGCGGTAGTACAACTATTAAACAAACTCAAACCCGATATTAATCCATCATCCCCCCTCCAGGAAAAAGTCGATACTATCGGCTTTACAGGGGAAGATGAACAGGTGTTCCATGAGTTCGCCCCGTCCATTCGGCTGATCCTGCAATCGTCTAAATCCTTCTATTCAGCCACCCAGAGACAGCGAGCGGCTTCCGCGCTGATGAATGCCGTTAATGCCCTCAGCAAAAGCAGTCTCGACCTCCAAGAAACCCTCACCAATGTGATGGATCAGGCTAAAGAGTTAATGAATGCCGATCGCAGCACTCTGTGGCTACTAGATGAAGACCGAGACGAACTGTGGACCAAAATTCCCATTAATGGCAATCTGACCGAAATCAGGATTCCCCGAAATGCAGGATTTGCGGGAACTGTTGCCGAAAGTGGTGAGCCTTTACTGATCCCCTTCGATGTATACACAGACCATCGCTCTGAACAATCGAAGAAAACCGACCAAAAAACCGGGTATCGTACCTGTAGCCTCTTGTGTATGCCCGTTTATAATGCTGACAAGCAACTAATCGGTGTTACCCAACTGATTAACAAGAAAAAACAGGGGGAGTACGCCCCTTACGACCCGGCTAGTTGGCCAGAGCCTCCTGAGCAATGGAAAGCCAGCTTTAATAAAAATGATCTCGAATTTATGCGGGCTTTTAATATCCAAGCTGGGATTGCTCTTCAGAATGCCAAACTCTTCCAAAAGGTCAAAGAACAAGAGCAAAGACAGAAAGACATTCTCCGCAGTCTGACTAATGGAGTGATTTCTTCCGACAAGGAGGGTCGGATCATTGCTACCAATGAATGTGCTATGGAATTACTGGGACTCACTGAATCCCAGGTAACTCAAGGCGTATCGGTACGAGAGTTAATCCACCTGAAAGATGGTGATTTCGCCCGGTGGTTCGATTTGGCTTTGAAACCTAAAGATGCTAAAGACCGCCAACAATATTATCCCGATCAAACCCTGTTATCAGGGGCTTCGGAAATTCCCCAAAGTATTAACCTGTCCATCAATTCCATGTCTGACATTAATGATCCTAAAAAAGTCAGCGGGGCTTTGGTGGTCATGGAGGATATTAGCGGGGAAAAAGAAGTTAAGAACTTGATCTATCGGTACATGACCCCTGCTGTGGCGGAATCTCTGTTAGCTAGTGGTGAGATTAAACTAGGGGGAACCCGTAAGGATGTTACGGTTTTATTTAGTGATATCCGTGACTACACCACCCTCACCGAAAAGTTGCAGGCTGAGGAAGTAGTTAGTATGCTTAACGAATATTTTGAGGAGATGGTCGATACAGTCTTGAATCATCAGGGAACCCTAGATAAGTATATTGGGGATGCTTTGATGGCTGTATTTGGTTCTCCTGCGCCTCTACCAAATCATCAGTGGATGGCAGTGCAGGCGGCGGTGGAAATGCGTTACCGTTTGATAGAGTTTAATGATCTGCGTGTGTCTAAAGGACTGATGCCTATTAAAATTGGTATGGGTTTGCATTCTGATGAGGTAATCAGTGGTAATATTGGCTCTAGCAAGCGGATGGAGTTGACATCTATTGGAGATGGCGTTAACTTGGCTTCTCGCTTGGAGGGTACCACCAAGCAATATGGAACTGATATTGTAATTAGTGAAAATACTTATCTCCCTAATGCCGATCGCCTGATTGTTCGCGAACTTGATTTGATTACGGTTAAGGGTAAAAGTCAGCCCGTTAGGATTTATGAGTTGGTTGGTATTCGGGAAGGAAAACAGGCTAGGCCCATTCCTGATGAACAACAACAAATTATCGACCACTACCATCGGGGTCGGGAATTTTACCTGAAACCCGCCATGGAAAAACTCACTGATACCGATATCGTTCCACTTTTGGCACAACTGGAAGATTTTTCTCAGTCCCAACTTAAACAACTCTCCTACAATGAACGTGAACTTATAACACAAATGTTGGAAGAGATGTCCCTTCTCCAGTTGGAGGAGATTCTTGGCTCAAATACTGTCCGACGATTATCTCTGGCCCAGTTACCAGCTACGCCACCGGAAGAAATGGCTGACCGGATGGAGGAAATTCTTAGTGGTTTAACTCCCCGCGAAACTAAAAAAATGCTGGTCGCTAAACTTCAGCAGTTTACTGCTAATGATGAAACTAAGCAGATGTTAGCTGATGAAGGGGCGCACCTGGCTGTTAGTGCTGTGCGTAAACTGATCGATCTGTGTCGCAAAAAATTTGCATCGAAGGCTAAGGAATCCTTTAGAAATGCTAAACACGAATTTTTGGCGGTTTTGGCGATCGATGCTCAAAATAAAGCAGCAAAACTTCATGTCGATCGGTGTATACTATATGAGACCACCAAGCCCCCCAGTGAAACCTGGGATGGTGTTTGGAAGCTCACAGAAAAATAGTGCAGGGGGCTGTTTTCCCTCACCGTTTCTCTGTTGGGGCTTTGGGTCTCACAACTAATCAGAAAATCCCTAAGCCTCATCAAGGCTTGGGGGTGTGTCAACGGAGAGGTTTGCGCCTCCCCATCTCGGAGATGGCGGGTTGGCTATTGATGGGTAGTGAGGAAATTGGTCGTCAACCCCGGATCTTAGATTTCAGCCTGAACCAAGTTTAGATTAGATAATGACTGAGTTAAACGGACCGTATTCTGACCGACAATGGATAGAACAGGTGAATGACCTGTTGATTGAAGTTGCTCGCGCCGCTTTAGCTGATATCCCTAAATTACCTGGTACTGTTTCGACTTCTGCACTACCTCTGGCGCAACAGGCGATCGCTATCAAAAATCAAGCGGGTCTCTACCAGTCTACTAATTGGCAATGGCAAGAAGCAGATCTTGAGTGGGTGGGCCAGGTGCGAGAGTTTCTGTTGGAATTGTCTCGCATTGCTTTATCAGATCGCCCATCACTTCCTGAAAATATTGCCCATCGTGCTTTGATGTTGGCGGAAACATCCCAAGATATTCAGGAAGCCTTGGAAAATAGCGAACCTATTGCCACTTCTCCTACAGATGAAACTGGGGAAGGTTCCGACAAGATCGATGTTAATGGTCGGTTTAACCAATTGCGAAATCAGCTCAAAACTGAGTGCAGTACTAGTGTTAATCCCCATGACCCTCTATGGCAGCAGATCTTAACATTGTTGGATGTGGCTCAAACTCAATATAATGATTTGCCAAAAAACTAGCTCCCTGACCCTTGGAGATGATGGATAAATTCTCCGGGAGAGGGTTGATTTTTCGATGTTTTTATGGTAAAATGTAGGTTGCGTATCTTAGTAAACCAAGTCTGACCTGTTTTTTTAGTGTGATCAGTTTATATGGAATCAGACGGTCAACCTGCCAGTTTATCAGGAAGTCCTACCTACGGATTTTCGGATCTGGTGGGTGCTGTTATTGCATTATTCACCCTCATTTTTCCGTTAATAGCGATCGCTCGCTACTCCCCGAGTCAGTTACAAACGCGACCATCGCCACAGCCTGGGCAGATTAGTACAACCCCATCAGTCAAACCGGCTCCCGAAGGGCTATGATTTGGGCATTAGGATATATAGCATTAGTCAAGGTGGTTAGGACGCAGCTTTGAGAACGGAATCCATGT
>NZ_JARPLU010000255.1:0-4778 GCF_032349615.1 Limnospira sp. PMC 1279.21
AAGCCCAAAAGGAAACTGAACGAGTCATCAAAGAAGAGTCCCAAGAAACCGAACGTTGCTTCCGGGAAACCGATCGCCGCTTCCGGGAACAATCCGAAGAAAGCGATCGCCGCTTCGAGGAAACCAAGCAACTCCTCCAGCGACAGTCCGAAGAAAGCGATCGCCGCTTCCGGGAACAATCCGAAGAAAGCGATCGCCGCTTCCGAGAAACCGAACGAATCATCCAACAACAAAACCAACAACTCAACCGGCAATTAGGAGAACTGGGTAACCGCCTCGGAGAATTTGTCGAATGGCAAGTCCGCCCCGCCGTCGTCCAACTGTTTCAGCGACGAGGAATTTCCGTTAATGAATTTCATCCTAATATCTCCGTTAAACGCTTTGGAGAAGCCATAGAAATTGATTTGCTGGTGGTCAACACTGACCAAGCCATATTAGTGGAAGTCAAAAGTAAACTCACCGAAACCGACATCAACGAACACCTGGAAAGACTGGAAAAATTCAAGCGGTTAATGCCCGCTTATCGTGATTTTCATGCCATGGGAGCCGTAGCCGGAATGGTGGTTCCCGAAGAAGTCGCCAGCTATGGCTATCGTCGGGGGTTATTTGTATTGGCACAGTCGGGAGATAGTGTAGTAATTTTAAATGATGATAAATTCCGTCCCCGCCAATGGTAAATTAGAGCCAGAGTTGGCGATCGCGCGCGTCGGAGTGCCACGTTAAGAAACCCGGTTTTTTGAAAAAACCGGGTTTCTGGAAACAGGCGATCGCGCAGTCGGAGTGCCACGTATCGCGCAGTGGTGACCTGCTAAAATGGAGAATTCAAACACCACCAAGGACAACCCCCATGACGACCAATGCTGATGATGTTTGGAGACTGCTGGCGGAACTCATAGAAGCCCAAAAGGAAACTGAACGAGTCATCAAAGAAGAGTCCCAAGAAACCGATCGCCGCTTCCGGGAACAATCCGAGGAAAGCGATCGCCGTTTCGAGGAAACCCGACAACTCCTCCAGCGACAATCCGAAGAAAGCGATTCTCGTTCCGAGACGCTGGGCGAACGTCGTTCCGAGACGCTGGGCGAACGTCGTTCCGAGATGCCATGCGATCAATTTAAGCCCCGTTCTCAATGAGTTACTAATTTTAATAAGGTCGGTTTTCTCGCCCGTGATAGACTCGCAAAACAATCACATCGTCTCCCAGAAGAGTGTAATGAATGACATAACCATATTTACCAATAGAAACGAAGAGTTTACGCAATCCCGGACTTTGACCGATCGCCGTACCTCTGCGGGGATTATCCTGTAAACTTTCGGCAGAAGAGACAATCCCTCGTACCGCCCGGGCGGCAGCGTCAGCATTGTTAATTTTTAAAAAATCGTAATGACGATTGAGATCGTCTACTGCGCCTTCAGTCCAAACTATCTGGGGCATGGGCCTTCCCGATCCGTTCCCAAGCGATCGGCCCATTCGCGCACGCGGTCATGGGGTACTGAGACACCTTGACGATGATAAGTTTCGAGAGCCAATTGACTTTGCCGAACCATTTCCGCTTCGGTCAGACCGCGAAAGTTTAATCCCGAGTCGATTTCCCCATACTCAAACAATTCTTCAGTTCCGGGATCGGATTCCTTCCTGAGCAATTCCTCAAAATCTTCCAAGCGATCGGATGCACCAATGAGCCATTCCGAAAGCAGATGTTTGACTTGTGATCCCGACAAAGGTTCGAGTCGTTCCAAAATTTTTTGTCTGATGTTATTTTCGGTCATAACATTTAACGTTTTGCCCCTTATGTAAGTCGCCGTTGTTCATCAAAGACATCCAAGCCGATGTAACCACAAAAACTTTACGTCTCTTGCTCATCATGCTTGGGCGTACCATATAAATAACGATCGCGTCGATGTGCCAAATCAGAGATTCCCGTTTCCATTTGACACGCTTCTATCACCGATAAAAATCCATCCCACCCAGATTCAGACGGTTCCGAAGAAACTCCCGGAGCCGGAGCAGTGGTTGACGCATCCAGAAAAGTAATAATAACCGGATTCAATTCGGGATAAGAAATCGGTTCGCTTGGATGAATAACCCCGTCTTTAAAAATTCCCTTGATTGACCGCATCAACTCACGTAAAACTCCTGGGAGGGTTGGAAGCTCCGTGATTGATCGCGGAGAGGAAAACCGACTCAAGCGGATGACCGCCGCCAGCACCCCCTTGCGGGGTGGAGGGGTATGGTTGCCCCTCCATGGAGCTATGGTTGGCTCCGACTCCCTTGCGGGGTAATGTTTGCGCTTGCGCTAACGCGCACGCTGCGCGAACGCTAATGTTCAGAGTCGGTACTTTCCAAATCGCACTGTCTTAACCCCTTAGGACTGTTTAACGATTTGGTTCTAGTGCCTGGAACTAGCACGCATTCCAGGGTAGGAACTTTAACTCTTGCTCTGAACGTAGCCAGTTAAGGCTATAGCTGGTCAGCTACCTGAAGGGGAGGGCACGAAGCCCCCGTGCTTCAGCCGGGGGTGCTGACTTCTCAAATTTCGACGGATGTCTATTGTAACACGAATTTCGAGCTTCCAAAGCATTGCCCGTCCTCGGCAGTTGGGAGGGCTTCACCCGCCGAATCACGTCAAACACCTTCCGCGTCGTGTCCGGGCGCCGGAAGACGATCGCAACAACAGGTGTCGTCAGCAATTCCGATGGGGCCATGAGCGCTGGGGGTTGACAGGATGGGTGCGACGCTCTCGATTATACAGGCAAGATGCCCGTGCTACACGAAGAGCGATCGCATAGCACGAATCGCCATTCGGTTTGCCGGAACAAAGTATTCGGTTATCCGCACTTGACAATTTTTTAAAAATATGTATAAGAGCGCCGACTGAGTTACAGGAGTCAATATCCGGTGCGATCGCGCTTCTGTGGGGACGGCTGCACCGGCGGCATCACATCAAACACCTTCCGCGTCGTGTCCGGGTGCCGGAATGCGATCGCAACAACAGGTGTCGTCAGCAATTCCGATGGGGCCATGAGGGCTGGGGGTTGACAGGATGGGTGCGATCGCGCAGCCTGTGCGAAGCACCCATCGCATCGTATCTGGTTTCTGCCAACTTTTCGGAGTTGATAACAAACAGTCGGGACAATTAAGTGCTAAAATTTAAACCCATTCAAACTGAGTTGAAAGCCGTAATGGAAGCTCTGCGAATCATCACCCAACCCGTCAATCGGCAACTGATTATCGATCTCCCCCCGTCACTGACCGGCGACCAACAATATGAAGTGATCGTTCTCCCCATCAGCTCCCAGGAATCGGTGACAACTCCACCGCGTCGCCGACCTTCTGAAAAACTGGCGGGTACAGTTCACCTATTTGACGATCTCATCGCACCCACCACCCCGGACTCCGATTGGGAATCCTCCTGAGCCATGCTATTGCTTGATACTCACATTTGGATACGCTGGCACAACCCCCAGTCGGGTCGTTTCGCCCTTGCTGAAAACCTAATCGAGGAGATAGAAACGGCTGACAGTATTGCCATCAGTGCAATTTCCTGTTTGGCGATCGCCCTGGAAGGAGACATTCAGGTATTACCCGTCGATCGCCCCATTGCGATCAAAGCGTCTCAACTACCGGAGCATCATCGCGACCCAGCCGACCGGATTATCATTGCAACTGCCCTCATACATGAGGCTTCATTGGTCAGTCTAGATTCTGTTTTTCCTCAGTATGAAGAACTAAAAGACCGTTTAATTACCGGTTAATTTTCAACCGTTCGATCGCGTGGGCGGGATCAAAATCTCATCAAATAACCGGGGTAACAGTTGCCAGCGATCGATGAGAATCAAAGCAATTAATGGCATCACATTGACAACAACCTTCATCGATCCCTCAATTTCTCGGCCAATTCTCGACTGGTTTTCGCCTCCTCTTCAAACTCAGCTTCGGTGTAGTCGATCGCGGCAAATCCCCGTTCGCCAATCAAACGATAAAACTCCAAACGGCTGCATCCCAAAATCTCCGCCGCCACCCCCGAAGAAATTTTACCCTCTTCATAGAGTTGACCCAAAGTCAAAATCATCACCCGTCGCTTAAACCCTTCGGGTTCTTCCCGACAAGCCACCAACAACTGTTCTGGAAATTCAACGAAAATGCTCATTTCACCGAACCCGATGCAATACTCGGTCAATTTAGGCGATCGCACTCCCGATTATACAGGCAAGATGCCCCGACTACACGAAGAGCGATCGCATAGCACGAATCGCCATTCGGTTTGCCGGAACAAAGTATTCGGTTATCCGCACTTGACAATTTTTTAAAAATATGTATAAGAGCGCCGACTGAGTTACAGGAGTCAATATCCGGTGCGATCGCGCTTCTGTGGGGACGGCTGCACCGGCGGCATCACATCAAACACCCTCCGTGTCATATCCAGACGCCGGAATGCGATCGCCAGGTTTCTCGAAGTTTCCAGAAACAAGCGATCGCTTTCCCCAACCACCCAGGGGTCACATATTCCTGTAGGGGCGGGTTCAACAGCCTATATTCTTCTTCACCAGCAGCTATATAAACCCGCCCTACTTTCCCCAAACAACCATTGTCGGCTGCGCCAGAATTTAAGAAACCCGGTTTTTTGAAAAAACCGGGTTTCTCGAAGTTTCCAGAAACAAGCGATCGCGCGCGTCGGAGTGCCACGTATCGCGCAGTGGTGACCTGCTAAAATGGAGAATTCAAACACCACCAAGGACAACCCCCATGACCACCAATGCTGATGATGTTTGGAGACTG
>NZ_JARPLU010000256.1:0-4701 GCF_032349615.1 Limnospira sp. PMC 1279.21
CCAACTCCCATTCAAAACCGTGCTTGATACTTTCACATCACACGGCTCCTGATGTGGATACCCTATTTTGTCAGTAGGAACAAGGTTACGACCCCCTGCTTTATGACCTCAACTTTCATAGCTATATGCTTGCGTTAGTCTTTAAACTCGCTTTCGCCATTAAACTCTTACTTATCGCAGTCTCTATATCCACACCGTGACTAGTGGGCATATCCCAACCATTACAGTTAGGCATTGGCTTTCAGTCACATCCCTTCCCCTTATAGGCTTGCGCTTACACTTTTCACTACTCTACGAGATGTACTCGTAGAGAGCCCAATAGGGGTTTCAACGTTCCGTATATATGGGCATTCCATCTTTAGATTTGTCCTATCCACCGGGTTACTTAAAAAGGTCTGTGTAGGTAGTTCATAAAGACCCCTACTTTTCTCCTTGCTCTTTTGAGCGCAGCGTGTCAACCTGTTTCGCTGCTTCATACTGACGATGGTTCAAGCCAGACATTCGGTTTCCCTAATCATGGATGGTTGGCAGTGGTCGGATTTTGGGAATAGGTTTTCCCTTACGCCTTCCGTTCCCCGCTTCAATCCCAGATTTGTGATTTCTGAAACTGGGGGTGGCTATCGCCTTTACTCTTTCCCAAATCACCCCAAGTGGGTTAAATACTCCTCCTTATAGTATACTTGGAGGATAAATAGTGTATTCTGTGATTTCTTATATGGGATTGACCTTGAGTTCCCTGCCTTGCTTAGTCTATGCTTAGTCTATACTCTAAGCACTCTAAGCGTCGGGACATATATACAGTTAAGGGGTTAGACTGGTTGAAGGTCTAATTGCCCTCTAGGAGGTTATTTCAGGCATTGCAGCCTTATTTGACTCCTAAACGTCTCGCACATATGAGAGTATGATAACATATTTTAGCAATCAATAGCCATAAAATTTATGTTGTGGAAACCCATTGAAGATTTGCCATCCAACTGGCAAGATTTAGCTAGTAGTGAACTGCCACCTTTAGTCACCGTTTGGAACGAGCAAGCCGATCGCCTGCGTCAATCGGGAGAGTTTCAAACCTTTAGCGAAAAGCTGCGGCGGGAAATCGCCATTGAAACCGGAATTATTGAGCGTTTATACACCATAGATCGCGGCATCACTCGTTTGTTAATTGAACAGGGAATTAATGAAGCATTAATCCCTCACGGCTCTACAGATATTCCAGTTAAACAGGTCGTTTCGCTCATTAAAGATCAAGAGGCTGCCATTGAGGGATTATTTAATTTTGTTGGGGGTCAAAGAAATCTATCTACTTCTTATATCAAGGAGTTACATCAAGTTTTAACCCAGAGTCAGGAAAGCACAGAAGCCTTAAACCCACAGGGAAAAATCTTTAGGGTTCCCTTAATTAAAGGCGACTGGAAACGTCAACCCAATAACCCCCTCCGACCAGATGGCACAATTCACGAGTATTGTCCGCCGGAACAAGTAGCATCGGAAATGGATCTATTAATCACCTTACATCATCAACATCAAGAACAAAAAGTTCCCCCAGAAATTGAGGCGGCTTGGTTGCATCATCGATTTACCCAAATCCACCCTTTTCAAGATGGAAATGGTCGGGTTGCTCGTTGTTTAGCCAGTTTAGTTTGCATCCAAGCGAGTTGGTTTCCTTTAGTGATAACCCGGGACGATCGCTCCGTTTATATTGCCGCTTTGGAACAGGCAGATAGCGGTGATTTATCGAGTTTAATTAATCTTTTTGCTAAGAGTCAAAAGCAAGCATTTTTAAGAAGTCTTGGTTTGTCAGAACAAGTTTTATCAGAGACTAGAAGGACTCAAGTTATTGTCTCGGCTATTGCTGATAAATTGAAACAAAATCAGTTGGCTTCAGTCCAGGATAAATGTCAAAAAGCCGAAAGTTTCGCTACCATCTTATTTGATATTGCTTCTCAGCGATTCCAAGAAATTGCCGAGGACATTAAACTATCTGTTCAGAATATATTAACTGATGCCGCCGTTTTTACAATTGCAGCCCCAGTGGGCGACTCTCGATATTATTATCATCGCTATCAAGTGGTTGAAACTGCCAAACAATTAGGATATTTTGCCAACCTGCGGAACTATCATACTTGGATTCAATTGGTAATTAATATAGAAGCATCTATAACAGTTCTTCTTTCTTTTCATGTTCTCGGACATGAACACCGGGGGTTACTAATTTGTAGCGCCTGTGCTTATCATCG
This sequence comes from Limnospira sp. PMC 1279.21, assembly GCF_032349615.1. Lineage (NCBI taxonomy): Bacteria > Bacillati > Cyanobacteriota > Cyanophyceae > Oscillatoriales > Sirenicapillariaceae > Limnospira > Limnospira sp. PMC 1279.21. The sequence continues at coordinate 2,235 of NZ_JARPLU010000256.1, forward strand.
AGATCATGGTGAAGAAGGAGAACCAACTATTAGCGATCTTCAGCCTTTAACTGATTCTCCATTTCAATTTTCCTATGCTGATGAGCAAGAAAATTTAGTTCCCCGTTTCCATCAGTGGCTAGAAAATGTGATTTTCACTGGGTTAGAGTATTGGAACAAAAGCATTTAAAATTATTTTAAATAACCCCTTCCTGGATAGAACAAAATGCAAACAAATTGGCTAAGTTATAGTCTGATAACTTAGAAAAACCCGATTATTGCCCCTCCCGCCAATTATGAAAATGAACCCATGCACTCCTGATGCAATCAATGTTGCCCTGGTTGCTCTACTTTTAGCCTACTGCATAATCGCTCATTTCTCGCATAAAAGGCGGGTAAAATCCTAGCACAATATCTTGCTTGGGGACACCCAAGTTGACTAAATCTTCCGCCACATCATGCTCCGTTGAATTGCAAAAAATCCAAATTTTCTCATGGCGGATATCTAAATGGATGACACCCTGATGAATCCATCGCTGATGGTGCCAACCAAAATGGACAATTTGATAATGATTTCGTTGGGTATCAAAAATAGTCTCAACCTCAATCTCCTAATATGCTGGCTTACTTTGGGCATATTCAATCAACAATTCTTGCACAAATGGAAACTCCCCAGGAATTAGACACAGGGGGAACTCCAAAATACACAAGTTATGCTATAATTAGTTCCCAAACATGAACCTGAGTTGGGTAGGCTGGCTATGATATTTATTAACCCCAAAACCGGCTACGCTTTTAAAAAAATCTTTGGTTCGCCACAAAGCAAGAACATCTTAATCAGTTTTCTCAATGGTTTGGTCTATGAGGGAAATTCCACTATTGAATACTTGGAAATCATTAAGCCGAATTTGCCCCCGCAACTGGAAGGGTTAAAAGATACCTATCTCGATGTTAAAGCGCGCTTGAATGACGGCACATTGGTGATTATTCAAATTCAGGTTTTGAATGTGCAGTTTTCTGGGAAGCGGGTTTTATTTAATGCGGCGAAAACTTATGCGTTTCAACTGGAACGGAGACGACAAGCATATCGAGACCTAAAACCTGTGATTGCTTTAACCTTGACCGACTTTGATATGTTCCCCGGACAAAATCAATTGATTTCCCGGTTTGTCTATCGCGAGAAGTCTGAGGGCTGGTACTACCCAGATAATGGGATGGAGTTAGTCTTTGTGGAATTGCCGAAGTTTACCAAAGAACTCAACGAACTGGAAACCCTGACGGATAAATGGATTTATTTTATGAAGTATGCCCGATCGCTCTCTTCTATTCCTGAAAATATGGATGATATCCCCGAACTCAATCAAGCCTTTGAAATTGCTAATCAAGCTGGATTAACCCTAGAGGAATTGGAAGAGTTAGAGCGGCGGGAAATGTTTATTTATGACCAACAAGGCGCGATCGCATTGGGACTACAACAAGGGCGACAACAAGGGCGAGAAGAAGGGCGAGAAGAAGCAAAACGTGAGACGGCTCGCAATTTATTGGGTCAACTGAATGATGAGACGATCGCCCAAGCTACTGGATTAAGTTTAGAGGAAATTGCCACTTTACGGGAAGAGAGGTCTAGTGATTAGCTAAAGTTGAGAAAGAACCCCCAGTCTTTTGGATTTGTGACCATGAATGCTGTTGAAATCGAGGAAGCAGTTTCCCAACTCGCGGAAGCACCTTTTGACCCCGAAGCCTTCCCCTATAGCTTCCTGGAAGCCTTTGGGAATAAGGCGACCACCATCAAGCGCCTGAAAAGCGATCGCCACAGCACCAATCAATCGGACTTACCCGGTGGGGTACTTCAGCGCCACAATATCCATTTAAAAGTCTGCCCAGAGGGGGAAGTCACCGCCACCTTAACAGCCTTGCGCGAGAGTCCCGCCACCACTCGCTACAAAGTCAAGTTTATTCTCGCCACGGACGGCAAAAGTTTTGAGGCGGAAAGTTTGGTCGATGGGGAGACTGTCGCCTGTGATTACCCGGACTTTTCCGACCATTTCGGCTTTTTCCTGCCTTTGGCGGGGATTACCACCGTGCGGCAAATCCGCGAGAATGCCTTTGATATCAAAGCAACAGGTCGCCTCAATCGGCTGTATGTGGAGTTACTCAAGCTGAATCCAGACTGGGATAAAGCGGAAGGTCGCGAGAAGTTTAACCATTTCATGGCGCGGCTGATTTTCTGCTTTTTTGCGGAAGATACCAACATTTTCCACAGTGAGAAGTTATTTACAAATGCGATCGCCCAGATGAGTGCGGCCGATGCTGCCAATACCGATGAGGTGCTATCGGAGCTATTTCGGGCGATGGCGACCCCCCACAACCAGCGAGAAGCGGCTGGGATTCGCAATTGGGCGAATGTGTTTCCTTATGTGAATGGGGGGCTATTTGGCCCTCATCCCCTAACCCCTTCTCCCAAACCGGGAGAAGGGGGACAAGAAAG
>NZ_JARPLU010000257.1:0-330 GCF_032349615.1 Limnospira sp. PMC 1279.21
TGCTATCGTTGCATTGTCCGGGAACAACCGGAAAAATGCCGCGTAAATGTATCAGATACTACGATAGATGAGCTATTGAGATTTGATAGCTCGAATAGGTTGATGGTTACTATCATCGGAGATTTGACTGAGGTTGGCAGTGATAAAAGTCCGGCTACTCTGTGAATTTGCAAAGGCGATCGCATGATAGCCATAACAACCTAAATGCGATCGTTACTCTGGGTTAGTTGTGATTGTGATCACATCGGCTCAGTCCCTATGTGGTGGGGGTTTGGTGTTGGGTTGCACCCAACCTACGGTTGATGTTGATGTTGATGTTGGGTTGCACCT
>NZ_JARPLU010000257.1:340-2078 GCF_032349615.1 Limnospira sp. PMC 1279.21
AACCTACGGTTGATGTTGGGTTGCACCTAACCTACGGTTGATGTTGGGTTGCACCTAACCTACGGTTGATGTTGGGTTGCACCCAACCTACGGTTGATGTTGGGTTGCACCCAACCTACGGTTGATGTGAGGATTTTTCTTTTTCCATGCTGTCAAATTAGGTGGCTCGGAGCCTTTATGAATCTTTCGCATGACGTGATTTTTGTTTATTGATCAGGAGTTTGGCTTTCATCAATTCTAAATGATTGGCGTGCAATTTCTCAGTTAATTGTGAAAGCAATTGTTCAGCCTCGGTTAGGTTGGCGTTTTGTATGGCATCTAGCAGATTGTTCAGTTCAGTATCAATGGTCTCATTACGGATACTGGTATCCATGACATCTAGTAAAACCGTATTAGCATCTTGCCCATACTGGGAAGGCAATTGTTGCAATTCACCATTGTTTAAGGTGTAAACCAAGATATTTTGACAGTCGCTGATGATAAGAGGTGAATGGGTTGTTAGCACAAATTGACAGTTAGGAAAAGTGTCGATGAGGCGATCGCAAAAACTACGCTGCCACGAGGGATGTAAATGCAAATCGACTTCATCAATCAAAACGATACCATCACCTTTTAAAGGATTTTCTAGGGCGGGGTTCAGCATAGCTAGACGGCGAGCAATATCACCAACTAGAGCCATCAGAGATTTTTCGCCTTGTGAAAGTTGGGCGACATTTAGGGTTTCACCGTTTTTGTCGATCGCCATATAGAGACGAGGTTTGCGACGGACTCTCAGGTTGTCCATATCCGGCATAAATCGGCTAATGGCGGTGCGAACTGCCGTTAATTGCCTATCTTTAGCGGAGGCATTTAGTTGCTGCAATTGCTCCCATACCGTTGAATCGGTTTGTAAGAGAGGTATGATTTCGTTCCAAAAGTCTTGAGGAATTGCTGATTCATTCTCAGTATCTTCTCTTTCTCTAAACCATTCAAAAAAACGGCGAAAGTCTACACCCTGATTTAAGGCGTTATCGTAGCCATCTAATTGCTTAAAGCTGTGCTTAGTCCTAATTTTTAGGGGCATATCCAGCACGACGCGCTCCACCGGATAAAAGGCAATTAGAGGTAGGCTTGTTTGGTCATTATCGCTGAGATCATCACGATAAATATTAGCCAAACGAGTGCAGTCGTTTAGGTTACTATTATAGGGGGATTTTCGCCCTTTTTGGGCTTTGGCTAAAGTCCATTTAAACTGATGATTAATATTGCTGATGTCGGCATTTTCTGAGGGATGATTATTATCATAAACCTCGATTTCAATGCTGGCAAAATTAGCGGAATTAAGTATAGAATTTTCTGGGATAGGGTTGCCACTGCCTTTTTCCGTGCGTAAACGAGCAGTGAACCAGCTAAGAGAGGTGGCTAAAGCGGTGAGAATGGAGGATTTACCCGCGCCATTTTTGCCCACGAATACGGTGATATTGCTGGGGTTTTGCTGGGTGGGTGCTAAGGAAATTTCCAGATTTTTAAATAGCCCAAAATTTGTGAGGATGACCCGTTGGATTTCCATCGCGATCGCCTTCAAACTCACCCCTATTATTATCTCCACATTGTCGCACAAAGTCAAGTCTTTGCTGTTTGTTAATCATACTGTTTCCCATGAACCAGGCAACAGTAGGGGCGCGGGGGTACAAGCGACGGCCCACGGCGACTACGGGGGAATCTCGCCTACATACTACGGTTGATGTTGGGTTGCACC
>NZ_JARPLU010000257.1:2088-4512 GCF_032349615.1 Limnospira sp. PMC 1279.21
CAACCTACCTTTGATGTTGGGTTGCACCCAACCTACCTTTGATGTTGGGTTGCACCCAACCTACCTTTGATGTTGGGTTGCACTTGCAGTTCATCATCACTGGGGGCGGGTTCGGGACGTTTGGCGATGCCTCGGAGTCCAGTCAGAGTGCCAGAGGGAATAGGATGAATGGAGGTGAGTTGTTTTTGCTGGAGAAATTCGGCGAAGTCCTGGACTTCTGGGATTTGGTTTTCTGGAAGGGTTTGAATCAGTTGATTGAGTTTTTCGGCGGCTGTCATAGTTTTTAGGCAGTCAGTTGGTTGGATTGGGTTGGATTTGTTATATTATCCCCGATCGCTTTATGACTTGGTTTTCCGTTTGGCAGACTTTTGGGCTGGGGTGGGTTGGCTGGTCATTTTTGTATATAAATCAAACAGTTTTTCCAGGCGTTCGGTGTCGTTTTTGAAGCGACGACCGATGTAAATTCGCTCGATAATTTCATCGTTGCGATCGTGCGCTTCCCGCACTAGGGGGAATTCAATATCCATCCGTTTGGGGTCGTACATATCGGCAATTGTCGCGGGGAAATAATGTTCTCTCGCTAATAGGATATCTTCGGCGCAACGGTTGAGGTCAGCCTTGTTTTGTTCCGTGAGAGTTGGGACTGGAAAGGTGTTATAGCAAGTAGAAGATGTGTATCTAATCCTATCTTCAAGTTTTCCAGATACAGCCCTTACCCAAGATAAGTGTAACGTCGAGGAAATGATTGCAAGAATGTAAAGACTTGGCTCTTGAATTATGCTGGCAGCGTTGTTGATTACATAGCTTTCATCCAAGTATCCAGCAGTAATATAATCGCGCCTTTCGGAAAAAACTGTTGGGACAATAATTTGATGTGAATTACGCTTATTAATCCAAGCAAATTTATGTGGACGAGAAATTGCTGTCTGTGCTCTCGTCCCAGAATTTTCACGATATTTTCTAACTTGATCGACTCGCTTGTATATTTCTGCATTTTCCAGAGCCTCACTTAGGTTCTCATCTTCAATCCACAGACACCATCGCAGGTTTCCTTTGATGAATTCTCCAGAACCTAAATATGGAAGGATATATTTTGCGAATCTTCCACTATTAGCTTTAATTATTTCGTCTCTTTGGTTTCGATTAAGTATTAAATGTCCACCGTCTAATGCACCACTTCCATCAGTAATTACAGAATCAAGACCGACAGGGACTTTTGTGCTTTCCACAAAGACACTTTGCGCGTTAAGAAGATAAGCATTGATATTTTCAACAGTTCTTAAGCTGACTACACTATCCTTATCAATCTCATAAAGTTTACGGTTTTTAATTGGAGGATTGCAGAAACCAACTATAACAACAGAAACTCCTGCATTATGACTCGCTAGGTTAGCCCATTTAAAAGACGTATGAGCAAAAGAAATTTCTTGACCACTTTCATAAATGAGTGGCCATAGAATAGAAGCTTGTACTCCTTGACAAATTGAATTGGTTGCCACAAACGCGCTTGCTGTCGGTGTAACCTTGCTATACTCTGATGCTTTTATGAACCAACCACAAACATAATCAAGAGGCTTCCATATTTTTATTTTAGAAGCAAATAATAAACCTATATCTTCTGTTTGTTCTTTCGTGCGCCAATTACTCCCTTTGTAAGGCGGATTCCCACAAATATAAGTTTCTCCGCCCTCATTTTGAAAATCAATCTCCGCCTCGTCTTGGGTTTCCCCCCACAAATCCAAATCTTGACGCTGCACCTTTACCCCCGTTCCCGTGGGCGGACAAAGACTCAACCAATCCAAGCGCAAGGCATTCCCACAGGTAATCCAATTATCATTTTTCAGGGGCAAAAAATCGGCCAACGCCAACATCTGCCCGCGATGCAACACATCACACTGATACTCAGCAATAATCAAGGCTAACCGGGCAATTTCTGCGGCAAAATGGCGAATTTCTATGCCCCGAAAATTGGTCAAGGGAATCTGAGAAGGGCGCTCCGGTTCCCCCCGCCGACGGTTAATTTCCGCCTCAATTTTCCGCATTTCCTTATAAGCAATGACGAGAAAATTCCCGGACCCACAAGCGGGGTCAAAGACGCGAATTTTGGCGAGGCGTTGGCGCAAATTCAACAACTTGCGGCGATTCTCCCCAGCCGCCTCCAACTGCGATCGCAAATCATCCAAAAACAAGGGATTAAGCACCTTGAGGATATTGGGAACACTGGTATAGTGCATCCCCAAAGCGCCGCGCTCCTCCTCATCAGCCACCGCCTGAATCATGGAGCCAAAAATATCGGGGTTGATTTTTTTCCAGTCCAAATTCCCGACATGGAGCAAATAAGACCGGGCAATTTTGTTAAACCGGGGAACGCCCTCACCCCCAGCCCCTCTCCCAGAGGAGGAGAGGGGAGTAAGAGTTTCTTGG
>NZ_JARPLU010000258.1:0-4683 GCF_032349615.1 Limnospira sp. PMC 1279.21
ATTGACAGAATTATTTTCCTGTGCTAGGACTAGATTGTGAGTAATATCTGAGTAATTAGGTACGACTATCGGGTTGAGTGTTTCCCGGTTATCGCCGTTAGGATAAGGGTTCAACTGAAATGGAGCTAAGCGGACTCGAACCGCTGACCCCTGCAATGCCATTGCAGTGCTCTACCAACTGAGCTATAACCCCGGACAAGACATCTTTTAATGTATCACAGGATGATTGGTTAAGTCAATGATTTTGGCAAAAATTTTTTGATAGCCTCGCCCAGAGGCAGGAAAATCGATCGCCCCCCACTGGTAATGGTCGCCCCACGGGGTCTAAAGGTGGGACTGTAGGCGATCGCACCAGATCACATATAGGAGTAAGCATGATGAGACATTTGGGTAAGGTGGTCGATACACGAACCCATGAGAAAATAAACCACAACCATAGCGACGGCGGAAATAGCCACTAATATACCAGCCAGGACAAAGGAAGACTCTCGATATCGAGCCGCTTGCTGCATCAGATGTACAGACCAGGCCACCAGAGCTATATCAATTATTAGAATAGGAATCAGCATAAGTTACGTTTTGTAACATTTCTTCCATTCTAACAGGAGTTTCGTAACTGAGCCGGTAATGCGGAAAATTTAATCTTTTGTTTAGGTAAAACTCCCGTGGGGAAACCATTAGACGTGGGGGAGTGCGTGGGGACGGACGGGAATATGGCGAGTGGCGAGATAGGATTTGATTTCAGCGACGCTTAACTGTCCGTAATGTAACAGAGAAGCCAATAAAGCCGCCTCGGCGCGTCCCTCGGTTAAGGCTTCGTAGATATGCTGAGAGGTTCCCGCGCCCCCAGAGGCAATCACGGGAATTTCGACACTTTCAGCGATAGTCCGGGTTAATTCCAGGTCATAGCCTGCTTGTGTGCCGTCTGCGTCCATACTGGTCACCAGAAGTTCTCCCGCGCCTCGTTGCGCCAATTCTTTCGCCCAAGCGATCGCATCAAGTCCGGTATTTTCGCGACCACCACGGACAAAAACATCCCAACCGGGATTATTTGGGTCAGTGCGCCGACGGGCATCAATAGCGACTACAATACACTGAACACCAAAGCGATCGCTGGCTTTATTGATTAAATCTGGGTCACGGACCGCCGCCGAGTTAATGCTGACCTTATCAGCCCCCGCCCTTAACAAATTTTTAATCATTTCTAAGTTTTGGATACCCCCCCCGACGGTCAAAGGGATAAACACCTGTTCAGCGGTACGATAGACCACATCAATAATGATATCGCGGTCTTCATGGGTAGCGGTAATGTCCAGAAACACCAATTCATCAGCCCCCGCGTCATTATAGGCGGCAGCCAATTCCACCGGGTCGCCAGCGTCTTGGAGATTAACAAAATTCACACCCTTGACCACCCGACCGGCTCTAACATCTAAACATGGTAAAATGCGTTTAGCAAGCATAGCAACTCCTCGATTATGGGGCAAAAAATTCCTTTTCTAGTTTAACTGTTTTGGGCGACCTGATTAGATGTTGTTAATTTTTGCCAATAGTCAGTCAAATCTCGCGCCACTGTGGGGGCTAGAAAATATAGTCCCAATAGATTAGGAATTGACATGGTTAGATACATGGCATCACTGAATTTAATCACCGCTTGAGGATTGACGATCGCCCCTAAAAATATGGCGGTTAAAAATAGGAGTTTATAAATAATCGCCCAGCGTTGTCCTAATAAATATTGCCAACACAATTCCCCATAATATCCCCAGGCTATCATCGTGGAGAAAGCAAAGCAAAATAAAGCCGCAGCCAACACATAAGGGAACCAATGAATCACGGAACCAAAGGCGGCGGATGTGATTTCTGCGCCTCCTAAATTCGCCCAGGCGGGGTTATTATAGGCTCCGGTAATAATGATAACTAAGGCGGTCATATTGCAGATAATGACCGTATCAATTAATGGTTCCAGGGTGGCGACTATTCCCTCTCGGATAGGTTCATCTGTGCGAGCGGCAGCATGAGCGATCGCCGCAATTCCCAAGCCCGCCTCATTAGAAAAAGCCGCCCTTCTAAACCCTTGAATTAAGGCTGCCAAACCTCCCCCCACGACAGCTTGAGGGTCAAAAGCCGAGGCGAAAATAGTAGCGATCGCATCAGGAATTTTTGCCCAATTGACCAGCAGAACCCACAGCGCGGCCATTACATATATAGCACACATGACCGGAACCAGAACCGCCGTAATTTGAGCTATACGGCGAATACCCCCAATAATGACCAATCCGACCAAAATCACCAAAACGGAGCCATAGAGCCACCCCTGAGAGGCGAATACGGGAAAAACTCGTGCGATCGCCACCTTAGACTGATTAGCTTGAAAGATGCTGGAACTCCCCAAGGCAGCGGCGATCGCCAAAACAGCAAACATAGCGGCCAAAACCCGACCCAAGTTTTTTTGTCCCAAGTCCTGTAAACCCGCCGATAGATAATACATAGGACCCCCGGCGATCGTACCATCTGGGTTAACGAGGCGGTATTTTTGAGCGAGGGTACATTCGACAAATTTACTACTCATTCCCAGAAAACCCGCGAGAGTCATCCAAACCACAGCCCCCGGACCTCCCAAACCAATAGCGATCGCCACTCCCGCAATATTTCCTAATCCCACAGTAGCGGATAAAGCGGTAGCCAATGCTTGAAAGTGGGAAACTTCCCCCTCATCTTCCGGGTTATCATAGACTCCCAAAACCACTTTAATAGCGTGTGTGAAACCCCTAAGATTAACAAATCTCATCCACAGGGTGAAAACCAGACCACCCGCCATAAACCAGACCACAATTAAGGGTATCCCCCCCACTTCCACAAAGATAATTCTGTAGACAATCTCCAGAATCTGGGCAGCTATAATCGATATATTAGGCAATTTATCCATCTGGCAATTATAACTCCCTTGGTAGCCAAAGCTGGGCAGTCACAAAAGATTTCCCTAAGAAACGGGGTTTCTGAAAGTCTGGGGATGGGGTAAAATGGGGATACTATCCTGAAGAGGTGGGAATATCTGAGTTTTGGTGTAAAGCCTGAATAAACTCTCTGTTGTTACCTAGTAAAATAACCATGAATATCAGGCAATTGATTGATGAGGAAATTAGCAAACTAGACGAGGATGAGTTAGCACAACTCTATGAAATTGTCAAGAATTTTTCGCGTCCCAAAACCAACAACAGTTTATTTTCCAAGTTAAAGCAGGTCAAAATTGAGGGTCCCGTTGATTTTGCGGCCAATATCGATCTCTATCTTAACGGAGAGATTGATGATTTGGGCTTTGGCTTCTAGGCGTTGGCTCAAATCATCGGGAATTTCGAGGCTGATTTTGTGAGTCATGATGTCAGTTTCTCTGGGTGAAGTGGGTGGGTTTTACCAGCATGATATTCCGCCATTGCTGAAGCCGCGAGTTTGGCAAGAATATCTGGAGAACGTGAGAATGATTCATCCCAACGACACTCCTGCTCAATTTCTTCTAGGATGATTGCAGCGATCGCATTTTGCTGACTCTCAGACAAGGTTTGTAATCGCGCGATCGCACTTTCGAGTAATTCGGTCATGGCTACCTGGTCAATAATTAATAATTAATAATTAATAATGAATAATGAATTGCAGGACCCCAAAATCGCATTTTGCTGACTCTCAGACAAGGTTTGTAACCGGGCGATCGCACTTGCGAGTAATTCGGTCATGGCTATTTTACCCCATATTGATGCTCACTCCTAGTATTACCGATTTCAGACCAATTGACGACTCCCCCGACGGGATATTGTCTGTGGTGGATTCTAGCCGCATGGGGTAAAATTGTGGTGGTATCCCTATCCGGTGCGTGGTCATGGATGAACAACGAGTGCAAGCCTATCTCTCCCTGATTCAAGAACTCCTCAACTGTGACAGTGGGGAGGAAGCGGCGATATTGAGGAAGCACCCGGAACTGGTGGATGAGGGATTAGTGCAGGTGATGCGCGACGAAGCCGAAAAGAGGGCGCAACTGGGGCGGGGGAATGCAGGCTGGTTGCGGAATTTTGCCGATACAATCGAAGCGGTTAACTATGAGTTGCCTCGGCTAGAAACTAAATCGACAGCCGATGCTCTGTTGCGGCAAGGATTTCAACAGTATCAACATTCTGAATATCCCCAAGCCTGGGAATCTTTGCAACAGTCTCTCGCCTTGTATGAGGAAATCGGGGATAAGGCTAGAATCGCTTTATGTTGGGAATGGTTAGGTTGTATTGAGCGCGACCGGGGCAACTGGGACGAGGCGGAGCGTCTGTATCAGCAATCTTTGGCATTGAGAACCGAATTGGGCGATCGCGCCGGGATGGCATCCTCTTGGGGACAGTTGGGAGATATCCAGCGAAATCGGGGCAACTGGGAGGAGGCGGAGCGTCTGTATCAGCAATGTTTGGCAATTGAAACCGAATTGGGCGATCGCGCCGGGATGGCTACCTCTTGGGGAGTGTTGGGAGATATCCAGCGAAATCGGGGCAACTGGGACGAGGCGGAGCGTCTGTATCAGCAATGTTTGGAAGTGATGACCGAATTGGGCGATCGCGCTGGGATGGCAACCTCTTGGGGAGTGTTGGGAGATATCCAGCGAAATCGGGGCAACTGGGAGGAGGCGGAGCGTCTGTATCAGCAATA
>NZ_JARPLU010000259.1:0-4682 GCF_032349615.1 Limnospira sp. PMC 1279.21
TAGCTCTGAACAAAGAAGGACAAAGCAGGGGGTAGTAACTCTGTGCCAATGACAATGGGCATCTACATCAGGAGCCGTGTGCTGGGAAACTCGCAAGCACGGTTTTGAATGGGAGGCGATGGAGGCGACTCCGTTCTCGACCCCTGCTTGGGTTAAAGGTAAGGCGATACGTGCTACGCACACGCTACGCGATCGCATTTCCGATAGTCACTGGAATCTAAGCTGAACCAATGTGTCTAGCAGAAACTGAGAGATTTTTAGATAATTTAAAAATTCTTAATATGCACTATGCGGGAATTGTGTTCAACCGTATCATTAGACAGGGAGATATCAGTCAAGACTGCTATAATGTATTTTATTAATTGACTTTTGAGGGACTTTATGAGTGATTTATTCAAGGGATTTGAGCAGTTGCTAGAGTTAGTAAAAGCTCTAGAGGAAAAAGTTGAAAATGGAGAAATTAAAACTGAATATCAGTTTAACTCACGCTCATTAAGCAGTATTCCCAGAACCGGTAACATTCCCCGTCCTAATAATACAACTAGTAATGTTGGTACTAGTTCCATTCGTACACCTTCTTCCCCCCCTCGTAATACAGGTGCATCTGACCCCAATGTACAACCTGAACCTAATTTAGGTATAACTCTCAAAGATATTGGGGGATTAAACCAAGAACTCAAAGAACTCAAAGAACTGATTGCTATTCCTTTAAAACGCCCTGACCTGCTAGTTAAGTTAGGACTTGAACCTACACATGGGGTATTATTAGTTGGTCCCCCCGGTACTGGCAAAACACTCACAGCTCGTGCGTTAGCTGAAGAACTGGGGGTTAACTACATTGCCCTTGTTGGCCCTGAAGTCATCACCAAATATTATGGTGAAGCAGAGCAAAAACTGCGGGCAATTTTTGAAAAAGCTGCCAAAAATGCTCCCTGTATTATCTTTATTGACGAGATCGATAGCTTGGCCCCAAACCGTAGTGCAGTAGAAGGGGAAGTAGAAAAGCGTTTAGTTGCTCAACTATTGAGCCTCATGGATGGTTTCTCCCAGAACAAAGGCGTGATTTTACTGGGGGCTACTAATCGCCCTGATCATCTTGACCCAGCTCTACGCCGTCCTGGACGATTCGACAGAGAAATTCAGTTTCGAGTTCCAGATATCAATGGGCGCAAAGAAATCCTGGAAGTTCTGACTCGTGCTATGCCCTTAGATGATTCAGTTGATCTGGAGTTTATTGCCGATCACACCGTGGGATTTGTGGGGGCTGACTTAAAAGCTGTCTGTCAAAAAGCCGCATACACAGCTTTACGCCGTCAGGTTCCTTCCATTGATATGCAAATTCCAGAAGATATCGCGGTAGAGCAATCCGATTTCTTGCAGGCTCTCAAGGAAATCAAACCAGCAGTACTTCGTAGCATGGAAGTTGAAGTTCCTCATGTGGAATGGGAAGATATTGGCGGCTTGGAAACCATAAAACAGACCTTGCGGGAATCTGTGGAAGGGGCTTTGTTGTACCCAGAACTCTACAAAGAAACAAAAGCCAGAGCGCCCAAAGGAATACTGTTGTGGGGTCCTCCCGGTACTGGTAAAACATTATTAGCCAAGGCTGTGGCTTCTCAAGCCCGAGCTAACTTTATTGGTATTAATGGACCAGATTTACTCAGCCGTTGGGTGGGAGCCAGTGAACAGGCGGTAAGAGAATTATTTGCTAAAGCCCGACAAGCAGATCCCTGTGTAATATTTATCGATGAACTGGATACATTAGCTCCAGCACGGGGAACTTACACTGGTGATTCTGGGGTAAGTAACAGGGTAGTGGGGCAATTACTGACGGAGTTAGATGGTTTAGAATCGGGGTCTAACATTTTGGTAATTGGGGCTACCAATCGTCCTGATGCCATAGACCCTGCTTTGTTACGTGCAGGACGGTTAGATTTACAATTGAAGGTAGATTTACCAAATTTAGATAGTCGGTTCAAGATTTTACAAGTTTACAATCAGGGCAGACCTCTGTTAAATGTGGACTTGGAACATTGGGCTAAGATAACAGAAGGTTGGAATGGTGCAGATTTAGTATTACTCTGCAATCAAGCCGCTGTAGGAGCAATTCGCCGTTTTAGGTCTCAAGGTGAAACAGATACTGCTGCGATCAAGATTACTGTTGATGATTTCCAAGCTTCTTATGAAGCTTTAAGCCAGCAACGTACAGTTTAGTTCAACCTACGCTTTGGGGCAATTTATAAATTGCCCTAATCCTCTGCTTAAAGAACTGCACAAGCGGCGGGTCGCCCGTACGCCAGAACTCGCTAAGCGCTAAATTGGACGCAATGAGGACAGACCACTAAAACCTGGTACGCAGTAATGTTTCCGTCCCCTGACTGGGAATTGGTAGGGTTGGACTCTATAGGTTTGAATATTTTATCGAAAATTTTGGGTTTAAAACCCCGTCGTTCTACGACGGCTTTTCTTGGTTTTTAATGTAAGACTTCAGAACCTCTAATGGTGCGCCACCGCTTGAAGATACAAAATAACTAGGCGACCATAAAGATTCTTTTCCGTAGGGTTTAGGGAATCTGGCTTGCCCATATCTACGACTGTCAACTCCTTTTAAAGCATTTACTATGACAGAAATAGAGAGTTGAGGAGGGTATTCAACTAAGGTATGAATATGGTCTGACTCCCCATTAAATTCCAGCACTTGAAAATTCATTTTTTCAGCCACTTCTCGAAAAGACTTCAGGATTAACATCCGGCTCTCCACTGTCAAGATTTGGCGACGATACTTAGTCACACAGACCAAATGAATCTTTAAATCCGAAACAGACGCTCTTTTCGTCAAAGGGTTGACATCTACCAGACTCCTAGCTATAATTAATGCAGACTCATACATTTTTACAGTATGAAGCTAAGATATCGATATCGAATTTACCCAACAGACCAACAATAGAGATTGATGTCTCAATTGTTCGGATGCTGTCGGGTAATATTTAACGATGCCTTAGCATATTGTCAATAACAATACCGTGCGGGTCACAAAAAGCCTAAGTTCAAGGAACTTTCTCAAAGACTTACAGAACTCAAAAAAACCGAGGAGAAAATCTGGTTGGGAGAAGTTTCTTCTATTCCCTTACAACAGTATTTAAGAGATTTAGAGCAGGCTTACTCTAACTTTTTCAAATCCTGTAAAGGACAAAGAAAAGGTAAGAAAGTTAAACCTCCCAAGTTTAAAAAGCGTAAATCTAAGCAATCCGCTAGGTTTATGGATAATGGTTTTAAACACCTTAATTCCGATTACATTTACATCGCTAAAATTGGTGATATTAAAGTAGTCTGGAGTAGAGAGTTACCCACAAAACCTTCTAGTGCTACCTTAATCAAAGACAGTGCTGATAGGTATTTTGTCAGTTTTGTTGTTGAGTTTAATCCTCAACCCTTACCGGAAAACCAAAATTCTGTAGGAATTGATTTAGGAATCACTGATTTTGCCACATTAAGCAATGGTGATAAACTTAAATGTCCTAAGCCTTTAAAGAAACAACTAAAGCGTTTAAGAAGATGACAACGTAATTGGTCGAGGAAACAGAAAGGCAGTCAAAGAAGGGAAGTTGCTAGAAAGAAATTAGCTAAACTTCACGCCAAGATTTCTGATACCAGAAACGATTTTCTTCAGAAATTGTCAACTCGGATTATTCGTGAAAACCAAACGATAGTCTTGGAAGATTTAAAGGTTTCAGGGATGATGAAAAACCGAAAACTATCCCGTGCTATTTCGGATTTGGGTTGGCGCAGTTTGAGAACAATGCTAGAAGTTAAATCTGTTATGTACGGGCGTGATTTTCGTGTCATTGATAGATGGATTCCCACTTCTCAAACCGGTTCTGGCTGCGGTTTTCGCGGTGGCAAAAAAGAATTAAATATGAGATAGTGGACTTGTTTAAATTGTGGCACATCTCATGATAGAGATGTTAACGCTGCGATTAATATTAAGGTCGCCGGAGGGCATTTGGAGACTTTAAACGGATGTGGAGAGAGGGTCAGACTTTCTGTAAAGAAAGCACATCTCAATGAAGCGTCAACCCGTCCAGCATTTCAACAATTGTCAATCTTTGATTTGTTGAAATAGATGGAATCCCCGTTAGCGCACGCCGGGACGGATAGGCGGATGTCAATACAGTCCTCTGTTTCCTAAAGTGCAACTATTTGCAGTTGGGAAGGAAGGCGACAGGCTCACACAGAGGAAACAGCATATGCAGGGCTGACGATCGCTTTAGTGGTGGTAGGTGTCGCGTTTGAGCGAGTCGTAGTTTGGGGTGGGTTGGCTGTGGGAAACGCAGTTGTCTGGTTTTTGGATACTTAGGCGATCGCATCCCCGTTTAGTTAGTCGTCTTTTAGAGGCTATTGCCCGGTGGGAAGTGCGGTTGTCTGGTTTTCTAATCTTCGAGAACCCCAAGGCAAGCTTAGTAGGGGCGGGTGCGCGATCAGCCACGGGAAAAACCAGCCAACTATATACACCCGCCCGCGGGTGCGCGATCAGCCATCGGAAACACCAGCACCACTCGCACACAGACCATGCCTTGGCAGCGAAACGCCCAGAGACCCAGCGAACAGAGGAAAAACCAGCCAACCCCCTCAGTACAGGACAAAAAAGCTGAAAGTCTTAGCCAAAAGGGAATCTAGCCGAT
>NZ_JARPLU010000026.1:0-1070 GCF_032349615.1 Limnospira sp. PMC 1279.21
GCTCTGGGTAGGTTGGGTGGAGTGCAACGGAACCCAACAGCGGGTATATGTTTCCCACAGGGTGTTGGGTTCCCCCAAGGAGGTTCTCAGAAACCCGGTTTTTTCAAAAAACCGGGTTTCTTGGCCTTGGAAAGGGGTATATGTTGACCCAGGGGGTGTTGGGTTTCGCTATGCTGCACCCAACCTACACCAACTACACCAACCCAGGGGGTGTTGGGTTTCGCTATGCTGCACCCAACCTACACCAACCTACACCAACCTACTTTGGCTAAGATGTAGATAAAAAACCGGGTTTCTCAGGGATAGGAGAGTTTATGAATATTAAATTAGTGGAATCTTTAGCCCTAGTGGTTCAATCGCTTTCCCCAGAAGAGCGATCGCTTTTAGAGGAGAAGCTGAAAGCACGCCAGCAGGAAACCTCAGCGGCGGGGAAAGATCGTCCTTTTTATGAAACGGCGACTCCAGAAGAAAGGGCGAAAGCGTTTCGGGAATGGGCAGCGAGTCACCCGCGCAACCAGCCCTCTTTATCCGATGAAGCGATTAGCCGAGAAAGCATTTATGGAGAAAGGGGTTAATGTCATTTTTGATTGATACTAATATTCTGTTGCGGAGTGCAGACGCTAATCATTCCATGTACGCCGATGCAGTAACAGCGACAAATATTCTGCTTGCACAAGGGGGAGATGTTTGTATCATTCCCCAAAATTTAATCGAGTTTTGGAATGTTTACACCCGCCCTGTAGATAAGAATGGTTTAGGACATACCCCAACGGAAGCGGCTGCTGAAGTCAATCGATTAAAAGGGCTTTTTTTGCTATTACCGGATAGGTTAGCCATTTATTCGGAGTGGGAAAGGTTGGTGCTGACTTATGGGGTGAGGGGAGTTAATGTCCATGATGCGCGGTTGGTGGCAGCAATGCTGATACATGGATTGACTCATATTCTGACTTTTAATATCAGGGATTTTGCCCGCTATGGGGAAGTGATGGCAGTGCATCCGATGGATGTGCGATCGTAAATTTTGGGCAGCAAAAGAAAGGGGGTTTAGGGCGATCGCTTTGGTATCTTAC